>CAXMQD010000001.1:0-6591 GCA_964194965.1 uncultured Acidimicrobiia bacterium
CCTAACACAGTCGCCTTTTGTTGAAACCGTTTCCCTCAATTCCCCTCACGCCTCATAGGCGATGACTCTCGCCGGGGCGCCGTCTGAGTTGGGGATTTTTAGGGGCAGGGCGAAGAGGGTGGTGCGCGGGCCCGAAAGCGCGCCCAGGTTGGTCAGATACTCGATCAGGATGACCCCGTTGCGCAGCAGGATGTCGTGGCTGACGAAATCCGTAATCGGCGCCTGCTTGCCGTCGAGCAGGCCGCGGATCGGGTAGTCCTGGGGAAAGTCGACGCCGAGCGCCTTGATCCCGCGCGCGAGCAACCAGCGGCAGGCCTCGGCGGAGAGATAGGGCGATTCGGTCCAGAACTCGGGCGTCTTCGGATCGCGCACCGTCTCCCAGCAGGTCTTGAGGATTGCGATGTCGTTCGTTTCGAGGTGTCCGGCGGCTTCGGCGATCATCCCGGCGGTGATCTCGGTCATGGGCGCGATGCCGCTCAGGTCGAGCACCGCGGCGGCGCCGACCATCCGGTCGAGCGCGATCTCCGAGGTGGTGTCGCCGCCGGCCACGATGTGGCGCGGCGAATCGACATGGGTGAAGCCGTGCACGACCCAGCCCAGGCGGGTGATCTGGTAGACGTCGCCGGCCTCGAGATCGCCTTTCTGGCTGCGCTCGACCGGCCAGCGGAAGTGGTCCTCGATAGCCATGGAGAGATCGACGATGCGGGTCATGGCGGCGGCTCCTCGGGCGTTCGTTGAGCGCAGTCTAGCGCAACTCCAGGACCCGCACGACCTCGACCACGGTCTGGTTTCCGTCCCCGGTTTCGCGGGTAACGCGGCACTCGCCGCGATCGCGGCCGGGCCGCTCGGCTCCACAGGGACGCGACGCCGCGGTCAGGATTTCGAAGCGTTCTTGTCCGGCAGGGGGACCAGGGACAAACTCTTGCCCGCCATGCCGAGCGCCAGCCGGCCCTGCTTGAGGGCCAGCGCCTCCTTGCCGAAGATTTCGCGCCGCCAGCCGGTCAGCGCCCGCACCTCGGCGTCGTCGTCGGCGGCGATGCGTTCCAAGTCGGCGACGCTGGCGACCAGCTTCTGGGCCACGTCGTGGCGCTCGCACTGCAGCTTGAGCAGGACTTTGAGCAGATCCACCAGCGGGCCCAGGCCGGCCGGCTGGTCGCGCTGCGGCGGTGGCACCGGGCAGTCCGCCTCGGGCACCGCCAAGCCTTCCTCCAGCGCCGCGAGGATCGCTTGGCCGATGCGCCCGCGCGCCGCGTCCGGCGAGAAACCGCGGGTGTGGGACAGCTCCTCGGCCGTGGCCGGGTGGTGCGCCGCGATGTCGAACATCTGCTCGTCGCGCAGCACCCGGTTGCGCGGCACGTCGCGGCGCTGCGCCTCGGACTCGCGCCAAGCGGCGAGCGCGCGCAACAGAGCGAGGTAGCGCGGCGAGGCGGAGCGGGTCTTGAGCCGGCGCCAAGCGGTCTCCGGCTCCAGGCGGTAGGTGTCCGGGCTGTTGAGGACCGCCATTTCCTCGTCGAGCCAGGCGGTGCGCGCCCGGTTCTCCACTTGCCGGCGCAGCTTCTCGTAGACCGGGCGCAGGTGGACCACATCGGAGAGCGCGTAATCGATCTGGCCCTGCTTGAGCGGCCGGCGCGACCAGTCGGTGAAGCGCTTGGATTTGTCGATGTGCTTGCCGGTCAGCTTCCGAACCAGTTTGTCGTAGCCGACCGAATCGCCGAAGCCGCAGACCATGGCCGCGACTTGGGAGTCGAAGATCGGTTCGGGCAGGGCGTCCATGAGCAGAAAGAATATCTCCAGGTCCTGGCGCGCCGAGTGGAACACCTTGAGGACTTTGGGATTCTTCATGAGCTCCAGCAGCGGCGCCAGGTCGATGTCCGGCGCCAGCGTATCGATCGCCGCCGCCTCCTGGGGGCCGCCGACCTGGGCCAGGCACAGCTTCGGCCAGTAGGTCGAATCGCGCATGAACTCGGTATCCACGGTGATGAACTCGGCCTTCGCTTGGCGTTTGCAAAAGGCCGCGAGCTCGGCGTTGTCGGCGATCAGTGTCATGGCCCGGGGTATACACGCAATTCGGAGGCCGCAAAAGCGGCGCCTGGGCGGGGCAGGCGGCTCAACGGGATGCCAGGATCGCCGCCAGGAGCGCCTCTGCCAGCTCGGCGAAACCGGCGCCCGAGCGCGCCTCGGTGACGAAGGCGGGGGCGGCCGGCAGGCGGCCCTCGAAGTCGCGCACGTTGGCGACCCCGACCGCGTTGGGGAAGGCGGCGAACATCGGTGCGTCGTTGGGCGAATCGCCGGCGAAGACGAAATGGTCCTTCTCCGCCTCGAAGTCGATGCCGAAGGCCTCGTCGAGCATGATCCGGGTGGTGGTCAGCTTGTCGTAATCGCCGAACCAGCCGTTGACGTGGATCGAGCTGACCTTGGCGGTCGCGCCGGCGGCCTCGAAGAGCGCGACGATGCGGTCGATATCGCCCTGGGGCAGCGGCGCCACGTCCTCGCGAAAGTCGATGGCGAGGTCGGCCTCGCGGTAGCGCTGATCGGAGGCAACGGCGGCGCCGGGCACCGCGGCCAGAATCTCCGCGCGGAGTTTTTCCAAGCGCCGGCGATTCTCGACCCGTTCCGCATCATCGGCCATGAAGCGTTTGATAAGTTTACGGTTTTCGGTGTCGTAGCGGAAATAAAACGCGCCATTCTCGCCGACCACCGCGTCGACCGGCCACATGCGCGCGATGTGGTCGCACCAGCCCGCCGGGCGGCCGGTGATCGGCGCCACCAGCAGCCCGGCGGCGTGCAGCCGCGCCATGGCGCCATAGGCCTCGGCAGTTAGGTGGCCCTCGGTGGTGAGGGTGTCGTCGATGTCGAACAGCACGCCGCGCAGGCCCGCGCGGGCCTCGGCCGTGAAGCTCGACAGCGGCTGGAACCGCGCGGCGCCGGGCCGCGTATCGGGGGGCCGCGTATCGGGGGTTGGCGGGGCGGGGCTCATGTCGGGAGTCACAATGCGCGATGCACAGCGCGCCGTCGAGGCCGGATCGGAGGATCTCCGCCCTGCCTTGGCCGAGGTCTGTCAGACCGGCCTAAAGCTTGACAAATCCGGCGGTTCTGTGCCTCTTGCGCGCCGTACTTTCCAGACCCGAGCGAACCGCCGCCCGCGAATCGTGGCGCGCGGTCCCCCTCGCCAAGGACGAAATTATGCATCCCTACCGCACCCATAAATGTGGCGAACTACGGCATTCCCACGCTGGCGAGACCGTGCGCCTGTCCGGCTGGGTCCACCGCAAGCGCGACCACGGCCAGCTTCTGTTCGTCGATCTGCGCGACAACTTCGGCCTGACCCAATGCGTGATCGACGTGTCGAGCCCGCTGTTCGCGGAGCTCGAGGCGGTGCGGGTGGAAAGCGTGATCACGGTGACCGGCCCGGTGGTGGAGCGCGCCGCGGAGACGGTCAACAAAGGCCTGCCGACCGGCGAGGTCGAGGTCCGGGTCGCGGCGCTCGAGGTTCGCTCGCGCGCCGCGGTGTTGCCGCTGCAGGTCAATTCCGACGAGGACGCGGGCGAGGAGATTCGCTTGCGCTACCGCTACCTCGATCTCAGGCGCGAGAAGATGCACGAGAAGATATTGCTGCGCTCGCGGGTCATCGCCTCGATCCGGCGGCGCATGATCGACGGGGGCTTCACCGAGTTCCAGACCCCGATCCTGACCGCCGCCAGCCCCGAGGGCGCGCGCGACTACCTGGTGCCGAGCCGTATCCATCCGGGCAAGTTCTACGCGCTGCCCCAGGCGCCGCAGATGTTCAAACAACTGGTGATGATCGCCGGCTTCGACCGCTACTTCCAAATCGCGCCCTGCTTCCGCGATGAGGACAGCCGCGCGGATCGCTCGCCAGGTGAGTTCTATCAGCTCGATTTAGAAATGAGCTTTGTCACGCAAGACGATGTTTTTGCTGCGATAGAGCCGGTCATGGCTGGCCTGTTCGAGGAGTTCGCCGCGGGCCGCCAGGTGACCGCGTCGCCGTTCCCGCGCATCTCCTTCGCCGAAGCCATGCTGAAGTACGGCAGCGACAAGCCCGACCTGCGCAACCCGATCGTGATCCGCGATGTGACCGCGGCCTTCAAAGGTTCCGGCTTCGGCATCTTTGCCCGCGCGATCGAGGGCGGAGCGGTGGTGCGCGCGATCCCCGCGCCGGGCGCCGGCGGCCGGCCGCGCAGCTACTTCGACAAGATGAACGACTGGGCCCGCGCCGAAGGGGCGGCGGGCCTGGGTTACATCATCTTCGCCGAGGGCGCGGGCAAGGGGCCGATCGCCAAGAACCTGGACGCCGAGCGGGTCGCGGCCATCAAGGCGGCCTGTGAGCTGGACGACGGCGACGCGGTGTTCTTCGCTTGCGACAAGCCCATGGCGGCGGCGCGCTTCGCCGGGGCGGTGCGCAACCGCCTGGGCGCGGACCTGGAGTTGATCGCGCCCGGCGAGTTCAAGTTCTGCTGGATCGTCGACTATCCGATGTACGAGCTCGACGAGGAGACCGGCAAGATCGAGTTCAGCCACAACCCCTTCTCCATGCCCCAGGGCGGCCTGGAAGCGTTGGAAAGCCAGGACCCGGTCGACGTCCTGGCCTATCAATACGACATCGTGTGCAACGGCGTGGAGTTGTCCTCGGGCGCGATCCGGAACCATCTGCCCGAGGTCATGTACAAGGCATTCTCGATCGCCGGCTACAGCCAGGAAGAGGTGGAGACGCGGTTCAGCGGCCTGATCACGGCGCTGAAGTTCGGCGCGCCGCCCCACGGTGGCTCGGCGCCCGGAATCGACCGCATCGTCATGCTGCTGGCGGACGAGCCGAACATCCGCGAAATCGTGGCATTTCCGATGAATCAACGGGCCGAGGACCTGATGATGCACGCGCCCGCGGAGGTTCCCCAGCAGCGCCTGGACGAACTCTGCTTAAAACTGGACCTGCCGCCCGAGTAACGTTTCGTTAACGCTATTCGTTTACCGAAGCTATTGCGGAGGTGCGGAATCGACTCCATGATTCGGCTGGTTTGTGCCGGGGGCATGTCAAGGTTCGGGGGGGCCGCTTTATGCGCTGGCTTTTATTTGCCGCTCTCGCTGTTGTGCTTTCGGGTTGCGGGTTGCCGCCGGCGGTCACCGTCGCGTCCTTGGTGGCCAGTGGCGTCAGCTACGTCACGACCGGCAAATCGGTCACCGATCACGGCATCTCCATGGTATTGCAGAAAGATTGCGCGCTGTTGCGTGGCTTCGAGGGCGATATTTGCGTCGAACCCGATTCGGCCGAGCAGTTCGCGGCTTCCCTCGCCTTCGCGACCGACCCCGCGGTGACGCCGCACCCGGCCGGTCCGGCGCCAGTCAAGTTGCTTGAAGAGGTGCGATACCTCGGCGATTCCGCGGATCCGGCGGGCTAATACCAACCCCGGATGCGTGCCTGGCGCAGCCGGTTTCATGAAGAGGACTCTGCCGGTGCCACCGTCCTTCGATCAGCTCGTCATCTTCCTTTATACCCGCGATTTGGAGCGCAGCGCCGCCTTTTACGGCGGCACGCTCGGCCTGCCGTTGGTGCTCGATCAGGGCGGCTGCCGCATCTTCCGGATCGGCCGGGACGCCTTTCTCGGCGTCTGCCGCTGCAGCGAGTCGCGGCCCTGTAGCCCGGACGGCATCATCGTGACCCTGGTCAGCGCCGACGTCGATGGTTGGTACCAAGAACTCCTGGCCAAGGGTGTGGCCTTCGAGACGCCGCCGCGCGCCAATCCCACCTACAACATCTACCACTGCTTCTTGCGCGATCCGGACGGCTATCAGGTCGAGATTCAGCGTTTCGACAATCCCGCCTGGCCGGCACCCGCCTGAGCCCATCCAGGACCCGGCGGGGAGTGCGTGCCCTGGTTCGATGGGCCGCCGACCGTGCTATGATTCTTCCCTCAACTACTTCAACAACGGCTTTTCGCAGTCCGAATCACCGCGGGACAAACAAAGTTGATAGCGTATGGCCTGGGCGTAGAGCTTCATGATTTTGTTGACATCGGCCCAACCACTCAACTGATCCTCGTTGAGGACTTTGCCGCCGGCGCGAGAATCGATACCGGCGCCAAACAGCTCCCGCGTATCGGCGTCTCGTATTTCGAATTCGATCTTGAGTTGCCCGGTAAAGGATGGCTCTCCAGTCACGTAGCTGGCCAGTTTGGTGGCCACGACGCCAACCGGAACGATCGTCGAGATGGTATCCAGGGCCACACTGCTCTTGGTCGCTCGAACCATGGCGACCTGAACGCGCAGGGTATTGGGTCCCGGTGCTGTTACCAGCTGATAATCCTGGTTGAGTTCGCTGGCGAGGAGGGCATGAAAGTTATTCACCAACGTTTGCGCATCTTCCGCGTCGAGAGATTCAGCCGGGTCCTCCCCGACGAACGATACCACGGGATCGATGAGGATCTTGTCGTGCCGTGAAATATCCATGCTTGTGTTCAAGTAGCCCAGTCCGGCCCGAACCGAATCGTTGGTCGGCTCCAGCTTCGAATAGACCTCGTCGGTCAAGAATCCGGCTGATTCGTGATCGTCGATCTGAACGACGCCCGCACAAGCGCCCAA
>CAXMQD010000002.1:0-3985 GCA_964194965.1 uncultured Acidimicrobiia bacterium
TGTGCCAACCAGTCACGCCAGGACGATGCGGGCCATTTCAGCGAAGGAGAAGAAAACGATGACGTTGCGATTGAAATTTGGCGCGATTGCTGTGGCCTGTCTGCTCAACGCATCTGCCGCGCTGGCGGACGGCAAGGCCGTGGGCGAAGGAATCTATCTGATTGGGCCCGGCATGCCGAGCGTCTTCACCTTTGACCGGGATTCGATGTCGTGCTCGGTGTCCTGGGGCACCATGGGGGCGCAGGGGCCAGGGCCCTTTAGTGAACCGAGCATGAAGTTGGATAAGGCGAACTTCGGAATGGTCGTGTTCAGCGTTGCCGTCGAACGGTTCGATGTTACGGATAACAAGGTCACGATGACCGGCACCGCGCGTTCGATCACGACAGTCAATGATCAGGTTACCGAGAACGCGCTCTACCAGTTTACCGTTGCGGCGATCGACGGCGGCACACCGGAGAATGACAGTTTTAGCCTGACACTGCACGGCGCCAATTTAATGTTCGATGGTCATACATTCGCACCTGGTTCCGGCTCCGGAATCGCATCGGGAGATATTGAAATTCGACCTTGACGCGCCCCTCGCGTTGGGCGACGAATTTGGAGTGCAACGCTGACCTCAAATCAAAGCGGTCCATCGCAATCTCGGATTTCGTGGGCCACATGGGCGTTCTAACAAGGTCGCAATGGATGATGCCGAATATCCGGTTTCGAACTGAATTCTACCGGTTTGCCCCCAGGCCCGGACGTAGCTGAAAGCCATCGAATACGGGAACTATTGACCCAACTCGGTCATTCGGATCTGATGGACTTACCCCCCAGCAACTCTTAGAATTCCGCCCGTAAGCGCGTCTGAAAGGAAATGGCCTATGGCTGAAGAGTCCGTACAGCGCAGGCTTGCGGCCATCCTCGCGGCCGACGTAACCGGCTACTCGCGGCTGATGGGTGAAGACGAGGCCGGGACGCGAGCGCGGTTCAACACCCATCTCCACGAACTGATCGAACCTACAATCGAGCGTCACCGGGGCCGCGTCGTCAAGCTGATGGGTGACGGTTTACTAGTCGAATTCGCGAGTGTCGTCGATGCCGTCCAATGCGCAGTTGAGATCCAAGAGGGCATGGAGGACCGCAACGCCGATGAGCGGCGTGACCGACGCATGGTGTTCCGCATCGGTATTAACCTCGGCGATGTGATCATCGAAGACGACGACATCCACGGCGATGGGGTCAACATCGCCGCTCGGCTGGAGGCTAAGGCGGACCCCGGAGGTATCTGCATTTCCCAGGCGGTTCTCGATCAAGTGAAGCGGAAGTTGGCACTGGACCTCGAAGACCTCGGAGATACGGCACTGAAGAACATTGAGGAACCGGTACGGACCTACCGGATTGTACATGCCGGACAAACAGAAAACCCGGTCGCTGCGACAAGTACGGCCGCCATTTCGTCAAAAATGTCGTCACCTCTGCCAAAGCGCCCCTCCGTTGCGATCATGCCGTTCCAGAACCTGAACGGGGATGCGCATAATGACTATATCGCCAATGGGATTGGTCTCGGCATTCAAACACTGCTGGTTCAACTATCCGGTCTGTTCCTGGTCAACGCCAGTGCGCATCAGGGCTATCAGGACGGAAAGGTGACTGCAGCGGAGGCGGTAAAGGAGCTTCCGGTCCGCTACGTTTTGGAGGGCACGGTTCAGCAAGTCGGTCAACGCATCAGGGTGATGGTGCAGCTAACGGACCTTCACGACAGCGCGGTGATCTGGGCAGACAAGTATGACCGCGGCCTGGAGGACGTGTTTGCGCTGCAGGATGATGTTACACGGGAAGTGATCTCTTCTCTCGGCAGTGAAATCCTTGGCGCAAATCTTGACCGTATCTGGACCCGGGGACTGACGGGTGAGGGTGCATGGGAACATTTCTTGCGCGGCGTCAGCCATTTCTACAAGTTTACCAAGCACGACAATGCGATCGCGCGGGACATGTTCGAGAAGATCTATCACTTGCATCCCGACAAGGTGATCGGTCCTGCATACATAGCCGTGACACATTGGTTTGATGCCACGCGGGGATGGGCCGATTCACCGGCCGCCTCGATAACTCAGGCGCGCGAGTGGGCTGAAAAATCCATCGAACCCGAAGAAGAAAACAACGGGCTCGGTCATGTGATTCTGGGCTCCATCCGGCTTCGTGAAGGCCGACACGAAGAGGGCCTGGCGTTGTGCAGGAAAGGCGTCGCATTCCGGGCCAACTGCCCGCTGACGCTCGGTCAGCTGGCTGACGCTCAACTTCACTGTGGTGATGCGCATGGTGCGGTCAAGAGTGCACGGGAAGCCTTGGCAGTACGGATGCTCTATCCGCCACCGCTAATCAATCTTCTCGCCACCGCCTACAGGGACAACGGTGAGGTCGATCTGTCGATCCCTGCCGCTCGCGAGGCCGCTCGTCTCGATCCTCAACATACCGACGCTTTTGTTACCTTATGCAGCGACTATGTGCTTGCAGGTCTCGACGATGAAGCGCACCGGACCGCAGGCCAGATCGTTGAGATAGATCCCCAGTTTCGGATCTCCTCGTATGCGAATAACCTCCCTTACAGGGACGCGACAAAAATCGCGAGTATCGTCGAGACGCTTCGGTCAGCCGGGCTGCCTGAGTAAGCTCCCTGCCATCACATAACCTGCAGCCCCATTGGTGGCTCGGGCGATGTCCTGACCGTTAGGCGTGGGAGTGAAGATGATTGGCTTCGATGTCCGGTGTTGGCTAGAACTTACCGTTCGGACCATGCCCGACGCACGTCTGCTTATCACCCAGCTTCAGACATTCCCGTGGCTTCGGCTGAACTTCCACTGTCGACCAATTCAGAGCCGGTTCAGGATGATCTTCACCGCCGTGCCCCCCCGGACCATTGAAATTTCTCACTCGGTCGAAAACAGACAGGGGGAGGCAAAGGCCCCCACCCCCATCGCGCTGGAAAACACCAGCCCTGGGCCTCGAAAATAACTACCATTTAAAGTAGCAAAACTTGTCGTAATTGCGCCCATTTAACCCTATATCTAACCCACGAGAATGCTAGTTTCCGTGGGTTACTTTTATGAAAGACTTGGAATTCAATATCTTAGCTTTTTCGAGGAATAAAAGCCCTCGATCCGGCTGGCGCGCCGTCGAACGCTACCTCGCCGCGCGCCGCGCGCCCGCGACCGAGGCGGCCTACGAGGCCTGTCTCGGGGCCTTCCGGGCCTGGGCCGGGGAGAACAGGGTAGCCCCCCTCCCGGCCGCCCCGGAGACCCTCGCGCTGTTCCTCGCCGGGCTCGCCGATCGGGGCTACGCCGTCCCGACGCTGCGGCGCTACGTCTCGGCGATCGGCGCGGCCCACCTCAAGGAGGGGTTCGACGATCCGACGAAAGCCCCGCTGATCGCCGCGCTGATCGACGGGATCGCCCGGGAGCGGGGAACGGCGTCCGAGGGCAAGGCCGCCCTGAGCCCGGATGAGCTCTCCCGGATCGTCGCGGCCCTGCCGGAGACCCGTATCGGGGTCCGCGACCGGGCGATCCTCCTGCTCGGGTTTTCCTCGGCGCTGAGACGCGGCGAAATATCCGATCTCGACTTGGCCGATCTGCGTTTTACCGGAGACGGGGTCGAGCTCGTGATCCGCGCCTCGAAGACCGATCAGCGCCGCGCCGGGGCGCGGGTCTTCGTGCCTAATGGCGGCGCGCTCTGCCCAGTACGCGCCCTGGAACGCTGGCTCGCGGTCTCGGACATCGAGGAGGGGCCACTATTCCGGCGGATCAGCCGGGCCGACCGGGTGCTCGCCGCGCGGCTCTCCGGACAGGGGATCGCCACCGCCATAAAACGCGCGGGCGAAGCCGCCGGGCTCGATCCGGATACGCTGGGCGGACATTCCCTGCGCGCCGGGTTCGTGACCGAGGCGGCGCGGCGCGGTGAGACCGCCTTCCGGATCATGGCCACCACGCGCCACCGCTCGACCGAG
>CAXMQD010000003.1:0-9480 GCA_964194965.1 uncultured Acidimicrobiia bacterium
GACGGACAACTGCCGCAATAACAGGCCACCACCGGCAATACTGGGCCGGCGCGCAAACCCACCGAATAGTCTGGGTCGGCGCGCCGGCCGGTACGGAATTATGGAGTCGATTTGACAAGCGCGTTCCTTGCCGACTGGCTCAATCTATTGATCCGCTGGGCCCATATGATCGCGGGCATCGGCTGGATCGGCACTTCTTTCTATTTCATCGCCCTGGACCAGTCCTTAAAGCGGCGCGAGAAGATGAAAGAAGGCGTGATGGGCACCGCGTGGGAAGTCCATGGCGGCGGCTTCTACCACGTCGAAAAGTTCACGGTCGCACCCAAGGAATTACCCGGCGACCTGATTTGGTTTAAGTGGGAAGCCTATCTCACTTGGATGACCGGTTTCCTGTTGCTGGTCGTGCAGTTTTATCTCGATGCCGACGCCTGGATGATCGATCCGGCGGTCATGGAACTGGAATCCTGGCAGGCGATCGTTATTTCGGTGGCAAGCCTGGCGGTCGGCTGGTTCGTCTATGACGGCATCTGCCGTTCGCCGATCGGCAAACGCACCACGCTACTGGCGGCGGTCGGCTTTATTTGGATCCTGGCGGCCGCCTACTTCTATTCCCAGGTTTTTTCCGGCCGGACCGCGCTGATCCACGTCGGCGCCTTCATCGGGACCCTGATGGCGGCCAACGTGTTTGCCGTGATCATTCCCTACCAACGCAAAATCACCGAGGCCTTGTTGGCGGGACAATCGCCCGATCCCAAATTCGGCGCCATCGGCAAGCAGCGCTCGGTTCACAATACCCACCTGACCCTGCCGGTCCTGGTGACCATGGTCAGCGGTCATTACCCGATGCTGTCGGCGCATCCGCAAACCTGGCTGATCGTCGCCTTCATCATCGTTGGCGGTGCCTGTTTGCGTCACGCCTTGGTCAGCCACGAAGTCGGCGAACCCTTTTCCGGCTACGCCTGGACTCTGCCAGTCGTCCTGGTCGCCCTGTTCGCGGCCATATGGTTGACCTCGCCACAAGAGCGCGATACCTCCGGCCTGGATGTGTCGGATGTCGAGGTCATGGCCATCGTGCAGAAACACTGCGTCGCCTGTCATGCGGCGAATCCGAAGAACGAGGGTTTCGATGCGCCGCCGAAGGACGTCGTATTGGAGAATATCGATCAACTGCGCCGCCATTCCAAACAGGTGGTGCAATTCAGCGTACAGACCCGCGCCATGCCGCTGGGCAACGAAACCGGCATGACCGACCAAGAGCGTTCCCAACTCGGCGCCTGGATCAACGAACAGTAGGGGCGCAAGCGTGGCCTGCTCCATCGACGATCTGAATCGGATGTCGGCCGGCGAATTCGCCGCCGCGCTCGGCGATGTCGCGGAATATTCGCCCTGGGTCGCGGCCCGAGCCGCCACCGCCCGCCCCTTCGCCGACCGCGACGCGGTCATCGACGCTTTCACCGGCGCCCTGCGCGATGCCCCGGGCGACGAGCGGCTCGCCGTCCTGCGCGCTCATCCGGATCTGGCCGGGCGGGCCGCGGTCGCCGGTGACCTGTCCGATGATTCCGAACGGGAACAGGCGGGCGCCGGGCTCGACCGGCTGACCACGGAGGAGTTCGAGCGCTTTACCGCGCTCAATGCCGCCTACCGGGCGCGCTTCGGCATCCCGTTCATCTTCGCGGTCAAGGGCGCCTCCAAGGATAGGATCCTGGCCGCCTTCGAAGCCCGCGTCGACAATGACCGGGCCGCCGAATTCGCCAACGCGATCGACAATGTCTGCCGCATCCTGCGTTTCCGCATCGAAGATCGGGTCGCGGGATGACGGCGGTCCCCAAGGGCGCATCCCGAATCCTGCGCGGCCGCACGGTCAGCTTTCACGACAATCCGCGAATCGTCGGGGCGGCGGATGCGGTCGCCGCCCACGACGACGGCGCGGTGGTCGTCGCCGCCGACGGGCGGATTTTGTGGCACGGCGATTTCACCAACCTGCCGGACCGGCACGCCGGGGCGGCCGTCGACCATTTCGGAGATCGCGTCATCCTGCCGGGGTTGATCGATGCCCACGTTCATTTCCCGCAACACCGCATGATCGCGGCGCCGGCCGAGGATCTGCTCGAATGGCTGAACCGTTTCGCCTTTCCCGAGGAAGCGCGATATGCCTCGCGCGATTACGCCGAAGCGGCGGCGGAGAGCTTTCTGGACACATTGATCCGCCACGGCACCACCTGCGCGCTGGCCTTCTCCTCGGTGCACAAGGACGCCGCCGATTGTTTGTTCCGGGCGGCCGAGCGGCGCGGCCTGTGCCTGATCACCGGCAAGACCA
Organism: uncultured Acidimicrobiia bacterium; assembly: GCA_964194965.1. Classification (GTDB taxonomy): domain Bacteria; phylum Pseudomonadota; class Alphaproteobacteria; order Kiloniellales; family J153; genus JACZVL01. The sequence continues at coordinate 2,318 of CAXMQD010000003.1, forward strand.
TGATGGATAGGAACGCGCCCGAAGAGATTACCGACAGCGCCGAAACCGGGGTCCGCGACAGCGCCGAGCTGATCGCCAAATGGCATGGCGTCGCGCGCCTGCGCTACGCCATCACGCTGCGCTTCGCCGTGACCTCGAGCGAGGCCCAGCTCGAGGCCGCGGGCGCCCTCTATGCCGATAATCCGAGCTGCCTGATGCACAGCCATCTGTCGGAGAGCGCGGCGGAGATCGAGTTCGTCAAGCGGCTGTTTCCCTGGTCGAAGGACTATACCGACGTCTACGAACGCTTCGGTCTGCTCGGCGAGAACGCCGTCTTCGCGCACGGCATTCACCTGTCGGAACGGGAGTGCCAGGCGCTGCACGAGGCCGGTTCCATGGTGGTGCACTGCCCGACCTCCAACAATTTCTTGGGCTCCGGGTTGTTCGATCTGGATCACTTGGGCGCGGCCGGGCGACCGGTGAAGATCGGCGTGGCCACCGATGTCGCCGGCGGCACCAGCTACTCCCTGCTCCAGACCCTGGCCGAGGCCTACAAGGTCGCCCGGTTGAAAGGCCGGCCGTTCAGTGCCTATGACGGTTTCTATTTGGCCACCCTGGGCAATGCCCGTGGTCTCGGTTTGGCGCCGGAGATCGGGACTTTGGACAGCGGCGCTTGGGCTGATATCGTGGTGCTCGATCCGTCGGCGACGCCGGTTATGGCGGCCCGCAACGAGATGTCCGAGAATCTGGAGGACGTGCTGTTCGCCTTGATGATGCTGGGCGACGACCGCGCCGTGCACGCGACCTACATCAAGGGCGAGCGGGTTCTGTGACCGGTTCTACGTCGACCGTACCGGCGCGAAGACCTGGAGCGGCGCCTTGACGCCGCGGAGCCGGTGTTGGCCCAGGTCGTCCCAGGCGCCCGGGGCCTGGGCGGCAAAGCTCCCGCTCGCCACCACGGGGCGCTTGAGTTTTTTGGTCAGAGCCTCGAGACGGGCGACCTCGTTGACCGTCGCGCCGATGACCGAATGGCTGATGCGCTCCGGCACCCCGATGTTGCCGAGCAGCACGTCGCCCATGTGCAAGGCCAGGCCAAAGGACAGTTGGTCCTGGCCCAGTTCCGCGCGGCGCCGGTTGACGGTGACCAGCGCGGCTTGGGCGTCCTTGCCGGCGGCCAGCGCCCGGCGGCAGGCACGCCGCGCGCCGACGCCCTTGCCGGTGGGAAATATCGCCAGCACCGCATCGCCGATGAAATTCAGGATTTGGCCGTCGTGACGCAGCACCGAACCGCCCGCGCATTCGAAATAATCGTTGAGCGCTTGGATGAAAGCGTCGCGCGGCAGGCGGTCGGCCAGGGGGGTGGAGTTGCGCAAGTCGCTGTACCAGATCGCCGCGTGCACGGTCTCGCCGTCGCCGCGCCGGATCTGACCGTCGAGCACCCGCAGGCCCGCGTCGGGGCCCAGGTAGGTGGCGACCACGCTCTTCGCGATCTCGCCGCGCAGCCACATCTTGCAGGCGACGCCGAGCCGCTGTTGGACCCGCTGCAGGGCACGCAGATGCCCCTCGGTGAAACCGCCGCGCCGCGCCGTGGCCCAGGACCCGACCATGCCGCTGAGCTCGCCGGCGCCGAAGCTGATGAGATAGGCGAGATAGTCGCTGGCGCCCTGGTCCCGGAGATCCGCAAGCAAGGGAAAGTCCACCAGCGCCTCGGGGCCGGTAAGGCGCCGCCGCAGCGAGGGCAGTTGGGTCTGGATTAAGTGATGGAGCGGGTTGGCCATGAAGGCCTCGGGAAATTCGGCCACGGCACGGTGCGGATAGCGGAAGATTTCGACGCCCTGACTGCGCCGCCAGGTCAGCCCCATGGCCTCGTAGAGCGGATGCAGGATGCGGAAGGTAGCATGGGCGCGCCACAGCGGCACTCCGGCCGCCAGCAGGCGCTCGCAGCAGCCTTCGAACAGGGGTTCGAACTCGGTCTCGGCCAAGGCCTGGCCCATAAGCCAGTCCGCGACCCCGTCGATGAGGCTCGCATCCCGCGCCGCCGCGGCCCGCTTTGGCCCCGCCTTTCGCCCGCCCGCCACTTGCCACTCCCCCTCGTTATCGTGAAATAGGAGTATGGCGGCAAAGCCGCGGGCCCGGCCAGCCCCTCCGGACCGGAATCGGCAAATTGCGCGGGAACCGGCGCGGCAAATAGGGTATAGCTGGCCCCCATGCGGGCGTGGCGGAACCGGTAGACGCAACGGACTTAAAATCCGTTGGCCGTAAGGCCGTGGGGGTTCGAGTCCCTCCGCCCGCACCAGAGCCTGACCGCCGGGCGAGCGCCTCTGACAATCCCTGCTGCGCTCGCGCCGCCGCGGTGGCATGATGGGCGCCTGTTTTTCACGGACTTAACGGACCACATTACGCATGTCGGAGACACCGGCCGTCTGGACCTCGCGCTTGACCACGCCCGGGGCGGGTCCTTTTGCGGTCCTGTTCGGGCTCGAGGCGCTCGGCCGCGCCCTGGTGGTCGTGGTGCTGCCGGTGCAGACCCTCGAGCTGATGGGCAGCGACGAGGGGGTCTCGATTCTGTTCCTGGCCGGCGCGGTGGCGGCCATCGCCATGGCCTTCGTGGTGCCCCGCCTGGTGGCGTGGATCGGCCGCGCCCGGGTCGTCACGCTCGGGATGCTGATGATCGCCGGCGCCGCCGGGCTGTTCACTTTCCAGGAACTGCCGAGCCAGGGGCTCGCCTTCGTGCTGCGCGCCTGCGGCGTGGCGATCCTCTACGCCGGGCTGAGCCTGTTCGTCATGGACCACATCCGGCGCCGCGAGCTGGGCCGATCCGAGCCGCTGCGCATGCTCTCGGTCGGGCTCGGCTGGACCGTGGGGCCGGTCGCGGGTATCCAGATTGAGGCGCTCTGGGGACCGGACGCGCCGTTCGTCGCGAGCGGGCTCACCGCCGCCGTGCTGCTCGGCTATTTCTGGGCGCTGCGCTTCCGCGACCTGCCGATCGTGCGGGCCAATCCGGATCGCCGGGTCGCGCCGCCGCTCGCGCATCTGGGCCAGTTCATCGCCCAACCGCGTTTGCTGCTGGCGCTTCTGCAGGGGACCGGGCGCGGCATGTTCTGGGCCTCCTTCACGATTTACACACCGCTTTACGCCGTCGCCACCGGTTTGGGCGCCCAGGTGGGCGGCCTCCTGGTCTCGATCGGCAACGGTTTCATGCTGCTGATGCCGCTGTGGGGCTGGACCGCGCGGCGCTACGGCATTCGGCGGGTCAGCCTCGTCGCCTTCCCGCTCGCCGGGCTCGCCATGACCGCCGCCGGCTTGCTGTCGGCCTGGCCCTGGGTCGGCGCGGTGGCGGCGGTCTCGGCCGCCGGCGCCATGTCGATCGCCGACGGTTACGGCAACGCGCTGTTCTTCCGCGCCTGCAAACCCTCGCAACGAGTCGCCATGACGCCGATCTTCTCGGCGCAGCGCGATCTCGCCAGCATCGGCCACGCCGGCATCTTCGCGGTCCTGCTCAGCGTCTTCCCGATCCAGGCGGTTTACGTCACGCTCGGCCTGGTCATGTTCGGGCTGACCTGGCTGGCGACCCGGATAAACAGAAGACTGTAGGGGTTCAGCCAGCCGCTACAGGATCAGAATGTCTGAAGCTGGGGCTGTTCCGGACGTGCCATGGACATGGCCGATACGGGGGGAAAGTAGCCATAACCGGAATTTCGCATCATCGCCATTGCTCCCAAATTTCAGCCCATTTGGCAGATCGCGATGCCGGTGATGGAAATCTTCTACACCTCAAAAAAAGTGAGCGTCCGGCCTTCCCCACCTTTTGTCTGAGCCTTTGATCTGTGACTATGTTCGCGGATTGCGGGCTTGGGTGGCGATAGCGTACTGGTCGTAAATCAGATATTGAGCGTCGCGCACCGAATGGTGATCGCAATTAACCCTAATGCACTCTGACTGGATGCAGGTGTTGGGCAAAGATGACGACCTAATCTGCCAGTAAACCACTGCCGCTGGCACAACCGGCGCACGGGCCGCAATTGCGGAGGGACACAGCCTATGTCAAACGCAACAGACGATTTGGGCGCGGACGCGCCACATCCCGTCGATACCGAATACCGGATCGGGCAGGACAACATCACGCCCTTTGGTCTTGACGTCCACAACCCGGTGTTTCTCGTATCGGGCCTAAGTATTATCGCCTTCGTCCTGATTACCTTGATGTTCCAGAGCGGTGCGACCGAGTTTTTCGGCTGGCTGCGGCCGTTTCTCACTTCAACATTTGACTGGTTCTTCCTGACTGCGGCGAACATTTTCGTGGTGTTTTGTGTCTTCTTGATGGTCACACCCATGGGCAAAATCCGATTGGGTGGTGCCGATGCCAAGCCTGACTACAGTTACATGGGTTGGTTCGCGATGCTGTTTGCCGCTGGCATGGGCATCGGTCTGATGTTTTTCGGTGTTTCCGAGCCGATGTCGCATTTCGCTTCATCGATGAGCGGGACAACCGTTGAAGCCGGCGCGCGCACCGACTGGGCGCCGCTGGGTGCTGCTGCAGGTGATGCGATAGCGGCGCGTAATCTGGGTATGGCGGCCACTATATTTCATTGGGCGCTGCACCCTTGGGCAATCTATGCGATCGTGGCGCTGTCTTTGGCATTTTTCACCTTCAACCGTGGTCTGCCGCTGACGCTGCGCTCGGCGTTTTATCCATTGTTCGGCGATGCGGTGTGGGGCTGGGTCGGACATGTCATCGACACGCTGGCGGTGTTTGCCACGCTGTTTGGCATTGCCACCTCGCTTGGTTTTGGTACCGAGCAGGCGCTGGCCGGGCTAAACTTCTTGTTTGGCTGGGGCACCGGCAATGTCGCAAAGGTACTACTGATTACCATCATCACCGCCATGGCGCTGATTTCCGTGCTGCGGGGACTGGACGGTGGTGTGAAGATACTCTCGGAGATCAACATCGGGCTAGCCGGTTTGTTGTTGCTGTTCGTGCTCTTCGTTGGTCCCACCGCAACGATTTTCGAAACCATCTTTGCTGGCGGCGTGGCCTATGTGAAGGAGGTTATCCCCTTGTCGATGCCGTTTGGCCGTGAAGACACCAATTTCAGCCAGGGCTGGACAGCATTCTACTGGGCCTGGTGGATTTCCTGGTCGCCCTTTGTGGGAATGTTCATCGCGCGGGTATCACGCGGGCGTACGGTACGCGAGTTCGTGTTCTGCGTGATCATCATCCCGACCGTCGTCAGTGTGGTCTGGATGGGTGCTTTCGGCGGCACCGCCGTTTCACAGGTGATTGCCGATGCTGCCGCTCCGGTGAAAGATGCAGCACTTGAACTGAAGCTATTTGTGATGCTGGAGTCGCTGCCGTTGGCCACCCTAACCTCGCTGCTCGGCATCGTGCTGGTGCTTGTGTTTTTCGTGACATCGTCAGACTCAGCCTCCCTGGTGATCGACACCATCACCGCCGGCGGCAGGACCAATGCACCGGTTGCACAGCGCGTATTCTGGTGCACCTTTGAGGGCGTCGTGGCAGCAACCCTGCTGCTGGTCGGTGGCGCTGAAGCCCTGACAGCGTTGCAAGCTATGGCCGTGTCGACCGGCTTCCCGTTCACCATCATCCTGCTGGCCATGTGCGTCAGCCTCTATATGGGGCTGCGCCAAGCCATGAAGGAAGGGAAGGAAGGCTGACGCTCGAACAAGGCCCCCGTACAAAGGTAACCGTCCGGCGTCCCTGACCTACCGCGAGATCGATGGCCCTGTTACGCTCAGTTTTGAGCGTAACGCCAGGGCATGAGTTCGTCGAGCTTTGTGATCTTGTGGTCGGCGATGCGGCTCAGCGTGTCGGTCAGCTAGGCTTGCGGATCGACGCCGCTGAGCTTTGCCGTTTCGATCAGGGTATAGGCGACGGCTGCTGATTTGCCGCCGCGTTCGGAGCCCATAAAGAGGTAGTTTTTCTGCCCTACCCGCCAGTTCGAAAAAACGAGCCTGAATGTCCGAGTCGGGTCATAACTCCCCGTCCAGGCCCCTGGCATCGAATGTCGGGAGCTGGAGGTAAAGCGGACGTAGCTAAAGCAAAAGATATGGAAAGTCATATTTCCTGAGATTACCGCGCGACCCCGCAGAAACCTGTCGCCCCACCATTTCGCTTCAAATTCCTCGATCACGTGCTCGGGTGATAGATTGAGATTGATTTGCGTGGTGGCGAGATCGTCATGGTCAAGGAGCCGCTGCAAAGCCGGGAGAGAAATTCCACGCTGGACGGCACCTTCCCTTCGACGGATTTTCACGGGATTGGGCCTCTGGGAATGACGGCGCCGGATATTGCCAATGATGCGCCGGTCGGCTACTCCGGTGGTGTATCCACCCGTGAATGGGTTTTGAAATGACCGACCCTGCGGCTACGCAAGACCGCGCCCCGAATAACGAATCGGCATACCTGGATCGGGTGCTTGCGGAATTTCGACTGCCGACGGAAGATCTTGCGAAGGACCTCAGGTTTTTCGGCGAGACGCTCGGGTTCCGGCTAGACACCATATATCCCGCCGACAATCCGGCGGTCGCGGTCATGTCGGGCCACGGACTGCGCATCAGGTTGGAACGCGGCGCGCGCGAAGCGCCGGGCACGATCCGTCTTCTCTTTCCCGACCCGGCCGCTTTTGCCGGCGGCCGGACCGAGCTCACCGCCCCGAACGGCACCAGGATTGAAATCGTCGACGCCAACCCGCCGCGCGAGATGCCGCAAACCCAGCATGCGTTGGTCGTGCGCCGGCTCGAGGACGGCGATCCGTGGATCGTCGGACGTGCCGGCATGCACTACCGCGACCTGATCCCCGGCCATCTGGGTGGCCGCATCATCGCCTCGCATATTCGCATCCCCGGTGGCGGCCCGGTGCCGGATATGGTGCACTATCATGCGGTCGGTTTTCAGCTGATCTTCTGCTATCTCGGATGGGTGAAACTGGTCTATGAGGACCAGGGTCCGCCGTTCATATTGGAAGCCGGCGACTGCGTCATCCAACCGCCGGAAATTCGCCACCGGGTTCTCGAAGCGTCCGAAAACCTCGAGGTGATCGAAGTCGGGGTCCCGGCCGAGCATGCCACGACAATCGACCATGAATTAACCCTGCCGACCCCAGCGCGGAACCCGGACCGGGTTTTCGGCGGCCAGAAATTTTGCCACCACAGAGCCGCCGAAG
>CAXMQD010000004.1:0-2425 GCA_964194965.1 uncultured Acidimicrobiia bacterium
CATGGCGGCGAGTATCGCGTCCTCGAAGCCGCCGACCGAGAAGCCGACCTTGCGGCCCTTCAAATCCGCGACCGAATGGATCGGCCCGCCGTCCAATGCCAAGAGCGTATTGAGCGGGGTCGCCACCAGGGTGCCGACGCGGGTCAGCGGCAGGCCCTCGGCGGCCATCAGGTGGAGCTGCGGCTGGTAGGAGACGGCGAGTTCGGCTTGGCCGGCGGCGACCAGCTTGGGCGGGGCGCTGGGGTCGGCCGGCTCGATTAGCGTGACCTCGAGGCCCGCTTGCGCGAAGTAGCCCTTCTCCAACGCCACGATCAGCGGCCCGTGGTCGGGGTTGATGAACCAGTCGAGCAGGATGGTGAGCGGCTCGGCGCGCGCGGAGAGCGGCGCGAGGGCGAGTGTGAAACCGATCGCCAGCGCGGCCAGCGCGCCGCGGATGTGCTTGGCAGTGAACATGGACGGACCTCCTTCGTCATGACGCATTCGAGGAGATCCGGGGGAGACAGCGGGGCGGCGGCCGCGCCTCGTCGAGGACCGCGGCCGGGTTCCGTTCCTTACGCCGGCATTACCCGGATCAGGTTCGAAGGGTCGCCGCCCGGGCCCGGTCAGGGCCGCGGGTGGTCTCTCAGCACGAGGCTCCCCTCGGAACGGCGCCGATGATGGGCGGGGGCCGGGGCGGAGTCAAGTTGGGGGAACGCCGGGTAGGGGTGCGGTTTGAAATTCTATGCGTCCAAATCGCGAAGCGGGCTCTTTGAGGGGCGGGGGCCTAAGAGAGATTTCCGAGCAACTCTCCGGTGGTCGCGGAGATGCGGTGCGCGCCTGCCGCAACCAGTTCATTTCTACTCCCGTAACCGTAGAGAACACCGACCGCCGTCATTCCGTTATTCCGCGCACCAATCATGTCGTGGGCGCGATCGCCGATCATGATCGCCTCTTGAGCGACCGCGCCGGTTTCTTCAAGGGCATGACTTAGGAGTTCGGATTTGTCGGAACGTGCCCCGTCCAGTTCGGAGCCGAATATCCGCTCAAAATAACTCCCCATCGCGAAATGCTCGACGATACGCGTGGCATAGATTGTTGGTTTGCTGGTCGCGATGAACAGGCGCCGGCCGGAATCCCTGAGCACAGTGAGGGTATGTTCGATGCCAGCGTATACGCGATTTTCATAAAGTCCCGTATCGGAAAATCGCTCGCGATAAAATTTCAAAGCGGTGACCGCCAATCGGCTGTCGCCCAACATTTTCTCGAAGCTTTCGAGCAGTGGCGGACCGATACACCAAACCAACTCGTCCTCGGTTGGAACCTCCCGATCGAGCTTATCGAGCGCGAATTGAATGGATCGTGTGATGCCGGGCTTCGGGTCGGTCAGGGTTCCGTCGAGGTCGAAAAATACGTCACCCATGGCGCCGATTTTTTCTCACCCGCGTTGGATCCGGTAGCCGATGCGGGGGAAGTGGATCGTGACCCGGCCGACCCGCTCGTCGTCGCGGTCGAGGGTAACGGTCTGGGCGTCGAGGAAACGTAAAGGTCCGGCGACCGCGGTAACGCCATCCATGGCTTCGGGCAGGACCTGGACCGGATCGCCCAAATGCAGGCCCAGGGGATCGTCGGGATCGACTTTTTCCGGCGCCGCCGGCTCGGCGCCCTGGGCGATCTCCAGCGCCTCGACGGCGCTCAGCTCGCTTGGATTGCCGTGGCCGAGCGCCGCGACCCGTTGCTCCCAGGCGCAGAGGTTCGGAAACTGGGACAGGAACTCCGGGCCCTTGGAGTAGCGCCCGCGGATGAACCACATCAAGTAGTAGCAGAGCGCGTCCGGCAGCCCCGGCCGGTCGCCCAGCATGAAGGTCCGGCCGGTGGCGGCGCGCGCCTCCATCCAGCCGAGCTGGGCGCGAATACTGGCCAGCAGCTCGGGCAGTTGCGCCCGGATCGCGTCCTGGTCGAAACCGGCGCCGAAATAGAGCGTGCCGCGGTCGGCCCAGAACTCGGCCGGCATGGACTCGCCGGCGTCGATGAACACCAGCGCGATGACGTTCCTGAACAGCGCGCCGTCGGTCCAGCGGCCGACGCCCCAGATCATGCCCGCCGCGCCGCCGGGGAACAGGCTCGGCTCGGGAAAGCGGCGCTCCAGCTCGCGGATAATGCAGATGCTGTCGCAGTAAATGTCGGCGCCGGCCTGCAGCACCGGGGTCAGGCGGTAGCCGCCGGTGAGCGGCATCAGATCCGGCTTGGGCGGCAGCCGCGGGATCGTCACCGAACGCCAGTCCAACCCCTTGATGCCGAGCGCGATCCGGACCTTCTCGGAGACCGGCGACTGCGGGTAGTGGTGCAGGATGATCTCGGCCACGACCGGTTCTCTGGTTATTTCGTGCCAGATTCCGGGCCGGATTCCGGGCCGGACTGGCGCCGCGCCTCGGACTCTTCGAACGAG
>CAXMQD010000005.1:0-14312 GCA_964194965.1 uncultured Acidimicrobiia bacterium
TTAATGAATATAGCCCATTAAACCGCGTCATCATTATAGTATTAAAATCTGTTAACTATATCGTAATGATTAATTATATTTGTTAGCATATTTACTTCTACCTACCGGATGTCATGGCATTGGGCTGAGGGAAATTTGCGAATGGGCTGGTTTGTTCTTGCGGCACTAACGATCTGGCTATCCGAGCGCGGACTGCCACCGGCCGTAACCAACGAATCCTATGCAGCCAACGTTTTCTGCCACTAGACGCCGGGAGATCGGCGACCGGATAGGAATATCAATGGCAGTCGAAAAGGGCCGCGCGCGGCACCACGTATTGGGCCGCCCGATCTTCATCGAAGTGATGGCCGAGGGGATTGCGGCGCGCGGATCCGCTAGAGATTTACAGGCCCGCACGCCTCTCTGCTTAACCTAAGAATAGGCGAACCCATGACGAAACTCCCTCCGATCGAACCGGCCAGTTGCCAAAGGACCCGAACCAGGGCCCGAGAAGTCTTCTGGCTTCTAGCTGCCGCGGCCGTGCTGAGCGGCTGCTTTGGTTCCGGGACCGGCGATGACACTACATGGCGCCATGGCGCATCTGGCGCGGGTGATGCCTCGAGGGGGCGGTCCAGCGAGGCATATCACCGGTTCATGCCGCGCGACGCGGATTCAATCACCCCGCCCCCGATCCTTACCGTCTTCCCGCAAGGCTGTTTCGACTGTCGGATCGCGCCCCGGGAGGAGGTTCTCCGGCCGGTTTTTATCGCGGCCGCCGGGGACGCGTTTTACGCGGCACCTCGGAACCCCGAGGCCGAAATGAATTGGCATTCGGAGCTAGTGGCCGCAACCGCGCCACACCCGGCGATGGCGCCGGAATCGTTCCCACTGTATTTCGCCTTGGATAGCGACAAGATTACGGCGGCCGGACAAAGGGCCATCGACGACGCGGTGACCGCCGCCCGCAAGATCGGCGCCACGGAATTCGCGGTAACCGGCCACACGGGGCCGATGGGGCCAGACCCGCACACCATGAAACCGTTGCTGCGCCGAGCCGAGGCGGTAAGCGCGGCGCTGGTCGCCCGGGGCATAAGTCCGGCCCGGATCAGCATCGCCAACCAAGTCGAGGTTGAACCCATCGTTGCTACCGCGGGGGACTTGGGCGAACTAACCGGCCGCCGGATCGATATTATCCTGCTCGACTAAAATTGACGGCCCCACCGGGGTCGCCCGCTGGACAGCCCGAATAGCCAGCTCGATCTAGCGCTGGTGATCCGGTCGGCGGCCCGGATACCGCCCGTGATCCGGCGCAAGACGTTCTCGAAGCCCGGAACCATGTGGGGACGAGCGCACGGCCCGCAGCAAAAGAAAGACCCCGCGGAAAAATATCCGCGGGGCAAGTTATCTATTACAACAGGGAGGCTGCAACAGAGAAAAACTATAAGATAAATTCCGAAAAAGGTCAATATTTCTTATTATTTATTTGATTAATACGTTAACCATAGTAAATAACCATAATATTCATCCTCGGCACAACCCGCCGAGACGGATCGAACCTTGAACACCGGGACGGCGTGGCCGCGCGAGATCGTTGCCGGGATTGGTGGTCGGCGCACCCTCTAATCGGGTGCCTACAATCATCACCACAGGTTTTTCCCCCGGGGCGCGACTTTCCTTTTGGAATTGCCGGCTATACCGGCGATAATGGGTCAAGGTCCATAGGGACCTCGTTATGGCTCATGCTCCCGGGCATCTTTCCGGGCCGCTTTGACCCGCGGCAATTGCTAGGTAGGCACACGATGACTAGATCTCAGGCTTTTGTCCTTTGGACAATCTCGATTGTTGGTCTCATTGCCGCATCGATCATACCAAGCCTAAGTCCTCCATCCGCTCATTATTTGGATCTCGTGATCCATTTTAGTGTTTACGTGGTTTTGGCCGCACTGTCGGCGGCGCTGCTCGGACGGCTGCGCCTTGTCGTTGCCCTGGGCGTGTTACTCGCGGGGGTTGGTTTGGGAATTGAAATAGCGCAGTCCTACGTTCCTGGACGGAGTAGCTCTGAATTGTATTTATTTGCAAATTGCCTTGGAGTTTTATTGGGTTTGGCGGTGGGCCGGTGGCTTAGGCGGTACATCGGTCTCCGGGCCTTATGATTGCTGAAATGCAGGTTCCTGGCCTCCAGGTGGTGTGCAGAGAAACCTGAAATTCGACGCTGCCAACTTGCGATTCGAAACCGGAATATCCGGGTGGGGCCGGCCGCGGCGCCACCGTGAAGGTCCGCGCTCAGGAGTGCTCAATCCCGCGGGCAACTATTGAAGCGGCTGAGGTTCCCTTGGCGGTGGGGTAGAGGCACGATTCCCAAGAGTTCGGATCGCGTTTGGGGAGTGCTGGAATAGGTGATTTATAGTACTTTTTTATAATAATATGACTGCTTATGGCCTTTTTAGGCAAATACAATCGGTTTTCATAGATTATCATTAAATAATATGCGGATTTTTTATCTCGTCATTATTAACCATATTTTCTAACCTTTTGAATCTGATCTACAGCCTGCCGTGCAACGCGGCGCCGCGCTGGGGCGTGGATATGCGCTTGTGGGGGGGAATGTCTTGGCGGAAGGAAATTTTCCTGGCGACCTGACGCGAGGGCCGATCGGCGAAACCGACGCCGAGACCGAGATTTTCAAATGCGTGGGCATCACGGACACGGCGGGTACGGCGAGTTCGATCGGCCGGGCGCGCAATCTAATCCACAAGCCGGCACCGGGCGAGATCGTCATCATTAGCGCGGCCCCCGGTCAGCGCCATGTCATCAACTTCGATACATCGGCCGCCCAGGTCCGGGTCGCGGGCGACAACTTGATCTTGATCTTCAAAGATGGCGGTCGAATCGAATTCGAAAACCTGGCCGCGCTCGCTCAGTCCGAAAACGCACCGGTCTTCGCGATCGCCGGCAGTGAGGTCCCGGGCGGCGCGCTGTTCGGCACGGCGCTCGCGTTTGCCGAGGGTGAGGATCGGCCCGAGCCGGCAGCGACTCTCGAGACCGTCGCGAGAGTCGTCCGCACGCCGGGCAGGGCTGCGGCCGAATTCAGCGGTGATGCCGGAGAAGGGCAGGATATCATGGATGTGAACGACATCTTGATTGGGCCCGAGGGCCTCATAACCGTGCTGAGCGGCGGCAAGTTAATTCTCGACACCAGTGACGATGTCGGTGGCGAACCGGGCGCCATGGGCACCTTGGTCGAGGTCGGCCTCGACAAATCAGCCGGCGGTGAATTCTTGCCGGATACGCTGGTGGCGGTGGCCGAAATTACTCTCGACTATCCGGCTCGGCAATCATCTTGGTCTAGCGGCCCGTTGACGGACTCCGGACTCAAGAGCGACCCGCATCCATGATCCGCTGGTTCTTGGTCACGCTGGCCTGGCGCGATGACGGCCTAACGCTGAATGGTGTCGATACCTATAGCAGCAAGGAAGCCTGCGACGCGATGGGCCATATCGCCGCCGCTTGGTTCGGCGTCGACTGGGCCTGCGTGATGCAGTTGATTGTGTAGTCCTTATACCAAAGATCCATTGCGACGAGCGCCAGTGCACAAGCTGTCGGCTGGCAAAAGAAAAACCCCGCCGAAGCGGGGCTGGTTGTCTGGCTGAGACTGCCCTTATTCCATGTCTCAGAAACCCCCGCGGACGGCGAGAATGATGGTGACCCAGATAAGGCTGCTCACGCCAATCACGAAGCCGACCGACCAGCGGCGCGGCCACTTTTGTTCCGAGGCCGGCGAATGCCCCTCGTTAAGCCTGGCATCCGGCTCCGATGTCAGTAGTTCAGCCGCGCTGCTATTCATACCGGTTTCCTTTAGAGGACCGGCAAGGATATCGCCCGGCGAGCTAACGACTGGTTAACGATTGTTCGAATTCGACGTATTGCGGCCTCTGCCCGGCCCCGCGGACGTGGGGACTCCGAATCCCAGAGCCTGCACGGCATTGGACGATGAGTTCTTGACCTGCGCCGGGCGACCTGGTCACGTAATCTCGCCCCTGCCGTCAAAGTTGCTTGGCGTGGAAATTCGAATTTAAAGCCAAGTCTCGCCGATCATGCTATTCATTGGCCGCGCTGTTGAGGGTTCACCGGTGAGACACGCGAAAACAGGTAAGACCCAATCGCCACGAACCCGATGACGTTTAGGATTATGGTATGCTCCCCCGGCTCAAATGGCCCCTGCGCCTAACCCCGCGTGGTAAGGCGCATAACAGGCGAAAAGCCTCCGTCCCGGAAGGTCAAAGGATTTATGCGATCGGTGATATCCATGGCCGCGCCGATCTACTGGCCCAGCTCAACCGGCAAATCGGAGAAGATGCGGCAACCGCGCCCCTGGGCACGAAAAAGACGATAATTTATCTTGGGGATTACGTTGACCGAGGTCTGGACAGCAAGGGGGTCATCGATCATTTTTTGACGACCCCAATGGCGGACTTTGAATCAATCCACCTGAAAGGGAACCACGAGGATATCCTGCTTGGTTTTTTGGAAGACATCTCCATTGGCCCGGGTTGGTTCGATATTGGGGGCGATGCGACGGTGCTGAGTTATGGTGTCCGAATACCGGCGGGGTTATCGTCCGCGCAACGCTTCGAACACGTGTGGAAGGAATTTCGCACGCGCGTTCCACCGGATCATTTGAGTTTCTTGTCAAGCTTGCAGCTTATGCACCAATCTGGAGATTACGTCTTCGTTCATGCGGGCATCAAACCTGGCGTGCCCCTCGAAAATCAAAAATCCAATGACCTCATGTGGATTCGTGGCGAGTTTCTCGATTCGAGACAGGATCACGGCAAGGTTATCGTCCACGGACACAGGCCCACAAAGCAGCCCGACATCCAGAATCACCGGATCGGGATCGATACCGGCGCCTTTGCGTCAAACGTCTTGACCTGCATTGTCCTTGAAGGTGAAACGCAACGCTTTCTGTCGACGGCAGCAAGACAGGCATAGCGCATCGCGCTCGTTTCGGGCCGGCCCCGGCCGTTCTTGGCCGGCGAATCAGATAGCCGGTTTCACGCCTTTTCCCGAATCGCCAAATCGCGCGCACGTCAAACACCCTTGCGCTTAAGGAGGTCGTGGTTCGGCATACATCGGTTGGCGATCACCGACATTTATCGAGCATTAAGTATTGTTTAAGGCATTTCGCTCCATACTGCACGATATCGACGCAATCTGTGCGAAACTGCCTATGCGCGATCTCATGACCGAACACATACTTCTAACCCCCCTCGACGTCGCCAAGCGCCTTCAAATGAACGAGCGCACGGTGACGCAGTGGCTGCGGAACGGCCATCTGCGAGGTTTTAAGATCGGCAAAGAGTGGCGGGTCTCGGCACTAGACTTGGACGCATTCATAGAAGCCAGCGCAAACATTCCAAGCGGTTCTCCGCCTCGCTCCGTCGCCTAGCACCAAAAGTCCTTGATATTAACAATCTATTTACGAAGTCTGCTGCGAACGACTTCTGCCGAGCCTGGCTCTTTGGTGTCCCAACCCGGAGGGGGATTTCCCCTTAGTTTTCGGTTTTATGAGAGGCCTCGATCTTAGGTCCGAATTCCAACGCCGCCCAGGTTGGCCGGCCAAGTTGGGCTCGCACGCCATTGGCCCGATCGAACAATTCTTGGGCCGTCAGAACCTTGCGCCCATCAAGGTCATAACAATCATTCTTTGTTTGGACCACCGAGTAGTCTCTGGTCCTGAGGAAGTGCACGACACTATCGATTCCAACAGCTTCGAATCCGTTGGACCTCTCTGAATGGGCGGTTAATGAGTGCGTACCGGAGCTAATGCGTTTTTTTTTTCGCTTCCCGTTCTTTGGGTCGTCTAAGGTGGACGAGAGATCCAAAATACGCACTCTTGCGTAAATGCTAGCTGGTGTTCTTTGAAGCTCCTGGGCGATCTCCTCGACCGTGAGGTTGCCCTGCCAAAGCTGGTGCAGGTGCGTATCGTCCTCCTCGGTCCAGCGAGATCGATTGCATTTTTTGCCGGAACTTTCCGAAGACAGCTGCTCACCGGGTTGCGGAGCCTCGTGCGACTGTTCACGTAAAATTTGGCCGTCGACGATAAATTTCTCCATGCGGACGGCCACGGTCAACGCCTGCTCTGGGTCCGAGCAAGCATCTAGTGCCTTTAGCAGCAAATCGCCCCGCCGCTCCTGTTCTTCCTGAATGCTCATTTTAGAACTCCCCAAGAACCAAGCCTAAACCAATTGATACCGAACAAGCCGATGGATCCCGCCGGCAAAAATCACTCCGACAGAAAGACCCCTTTGCCGAGAGCCCTCTTGTATCTCTCTGCCGCGATGTCCGACTGTTGAACGTCTCTGACGACCTCGCGGATCAACCTCCAGGTTTCTGCCACGTGGTCATAACCTTCGGACTCACAGGTTCTGATCTGATTGTCTGCCTGCGCCAACGCAGAATTACCGTGCTTTGCGATCATCTCTTCAGCGGCACGCGCTATTTGATCGCTATCTATGGGCAAATAATTAGCCAAAGGACCCCTCCCTCATCTTCCTCACGCCTCTTTTGTTGCGGACATTATATATTGATTAGTATTTTATAAAAGCTTTACTTGATTAATATTTATAATTAATACTTATAGTTAGCAATTTTAGTAAACGTTTATGGTTAACGCTCGCTGTTAGCATCGGTAAGTCAGTTTTGCCTTCAAGAAAGCGGATTCGAGAGTCGAGAATCGGGTCCAGCCGAGCCGGTAGCTCAAGCGGGCCGTGGGTTCGGCGAAGGTCTCGGTCCGATCCGGAGCGGGTCTCCGGACCACGGGACCGCTCCGCGTGCTATCGAGATCGGCTTGGTGAGGATCCCCATCCCCGCCTTGGTCCCGGGGAAATCGAGGCCTTGAAAGCCCCCTGCCCTGGGTCGAACGGTTGCGCGGGCTCTAACTCCCCGCCGCCAGCCCGTTCCAGAGCCGAACATTGGCGCGGATCAACAGTTCGCTGCGCCGCCCCTCCAGGCAATTGCGCAGACCGAAGACCCGCTGTTGCCGAAGATCGTCAAGACAGCTGGAGAAGACTCCCGCCGCGCCGCCCCTGCGGTCGTCCAGCGCCGCTTCCAGGGGCCGGCCGGTCACGCGCCTCCAGAGATCGAGGCGGCCTTCGTCGCCCAGCGGGAAGACGTGGTTACGGAATTGATCGCCCGGTCGAGGATATTGATGGTGCCGCCCAGCCCCTCGGAGGAATCGAAGATAGCCGCCGCGAGACGCCGTGCCGGGCCTTTGGCAATGGTTGCCTCCGCCGCCGTGATCGGGTTCGGATCATCGGCAACGGATTCGGGGAACAGGGTGACCAGGTTCCCCACTTCCAGCGAAATTTTCACCGCGCCAAGAGCCACCCTGTCGGTGGTCGAAACCTTCGCTTCGACGCCCGTGTAACCGCGAATAGAGACCAATCGCGCCAGGCCCTCGGCGGGTACCGTCCGATGGCCGCCTTCGGCGTCGGTGAGATGAAGCCAGAGCGCCGCGCGCCCGGCGGCATAATAGGGCGTGCGGTAATTCGGCGACGGGCGTTCCCGTTGCAAACAAAAACTGCTCAGTTCGGCAACGCAGCCGCCATCGTCGCAGATCATGGGGACCGGTTGCTGGGTGGCGACCAGTCCGAGGCCCTGCGGGGCCGCATCGGCTGTCCCCGGAAGCAACAGCAGGGCAACCGCCGCCAGGGCGCCGAAAAGGCTTCCGGCGGCCGGGCGGATTTGTGATTGGGCGAAGACGGAACGATCCATGACAGGACTCCTTACCTTGCCGCGGCAACCGCCACCAATCGCACTCCCGGTGACAGTGATATCCGGCGTTTCCCAGATAGTTTTCAATTTCATGACAATAGTAGCCAGTTTTCACCACCATTGGAACGGCTCCCCTCCCGTGGGTGGGGTGCTGCGGTTCGTCGAGGCGCCCGGCCGCGGCCGCAGCCTTGCTTTTTGGATAGATCCGGAAGCCAGAACACTGCCGCCGGTACGTCCGCTTGCCGCCCGACAGTTGACCCGCAAGCACCGATAACCGGTTGCAGCGAGGCGGGACCATGCATGAAAATGCCCTCACCTCCCACTGTTCCGGACCTGAACCTCATGACCCAAGATGTCGTTTCAGAATTGGCCCCAAACGGCACGCTCCGCGCCGGCATCAACATGGCAAACGTCCTTCTCGTCACGGGCTCCACAGCGGCGGGTGACCCAAGCGGCGTTTCGCCCGACATGGCCCGGGAAGTTGCGGACCGTTTGGGCGCGGCGATTTCCTACGTGCCGTTCGCCTCGCCCAGCGAGGTAGCCGACGCGGCGGGCAGCGACGCATGGGATATTGCCCTGATCGCCGCCGAACCGGCGCGTGCCGAAAACATTGCGTTTTCCGCCGCCTATGTGGAGATCGAGGCGACCTACCTGGTGCCGGAAAGCTCTTCCCCGCGTACCGCCGAGGATGTCGATCGTCCGGGCATGCGTATCGCGGTTTCGGCTGGGACCGCCTATGACCTCTACCTCACCCGCAGTCTCAAACACGCGGACCTTCAACGGGCGACAAGCATGGCCGGCGCGGTCGATCTGTTTATCACCGAAAAGCTGGATGCCTTGGCTGGGCTCCGGCCGGCCTTGAACCGGCAAGTCAAAGAATTGCCCGGCACAAGGATTCTGGAAGGGCGCTTTACCGCGGTGCAGCAGGCGATCGGAACGAAACCGGGAAATCGTGCCGCCGCGGCGTTTCTCCAAAAGTTTGTGGCGGAGGCAAAGGCGAGTGGGCTGGTTGCCCGTCTGATCGAACGCCACGGCGTCACGGGCCGGCTTCAAGTCGCGTCCGGAGACTAAGAATCAAGTCTTCACGGCGCCTTGCGTTTGGGTATTGAACTTGGCCTTTCCTCTCGTTGTATGTTGGCGTTGTGGCCAACGTTGTCGATCTAACGCGCTTCGGTATTTATTGGCGGAAATTGCGCGGAAATTAGATTCCAAAAATCATGCATGAAGCTATATAATGGCTTTCTGGAAGCCGCATTCCGGGCCTCGCTGTGGAATGCGCCAGAGCCGGATTCCGGAGCGGCGCCTGACTCACATTTGGGAGCGGCATGGCTTATCGGTTTGGGGATTGTGAGCTGGATCCCGGTCTCCACGAACTCCGGAGTAAGGGTCGCGTCTCGGCCATCGAGCCCAAAGTGTTCGATCTCTTGCTCTATTTAGTGGAAAACCGGGACCGGTTGGTTGGCAAGGACGAGCTCAACCAGCGCATCTGGAACGGCCGGTTCGTGTCCGACGCGTCCCTAAGCACCTGCATAAAACTCGCACGCCAGGCGATTGGCGATAGCGGAAAAAAGCAAGACTATATCCGCACGATCCCACGTCGTGGCTTCCGCTTTGTTGGCAGAGTTGAGGTTCGCGGGCCGAGCCGTCGCGCTAGCTCGCCGGCGGCCTCCGAATGGGACATCGAACCGGCTGGATTGACACCGCCCGACAAGCCATCTGTCGCCGTGTTGCCGTTCGAAAACATGAGTGATGACCCTGAGCAGGAGTACTTTGCCGACGGGATTTCCGAGGACATTGTTACCTCCCTTTCGAAGCTGTCACAATTTCTCGTGATCGCTCGAAATGTCAGTTTTGCCTACCAGGAACGGGCCGTGAAGGTGCCGTCGATGGCCGAGGAACAGGGGGTCCGCTACGCGCTCGAAGGAAGCGTCCGTAAGGCTGGCAACCGGGTGCGGATTTCCGCACAGCTGATCGATTACACCACCGGGGCTCATCTGTGGGCGGAGCGATTTGACCGCGAATTGACCGACATTTTCGCCGTGCAGGACGAAGTAGCCCAGAAGATCGTCTCGGCCATGGCGATGAAGTTGAGCGCGGATTATCAGAAGCGTCTCGAACATGAAGCTACAGACAATTTACCCGTGATCTACAGTTCCCGGGATCGTGTTTCCCCCGATTCCCTACAAGACATGGTGATTTGGAGCGACCTGCAAGAGGGTGGCATGGCCAAATTCGCCGACAGTCTGATAACTCACGGACTCGTATTCCTCGGATTTGTCCTGATGATGACTCCGCTGGCGCTGTGGGTCGCCTGGACCGAAACCATTTTTCTTGGCGTGTTGGCGACCGGCGCCGCAGCCCTCGTGCTCTACGGTATTCTGGAACGATTCGAAAAACCTGCCGATCCGGCTCAAAGAGAATCTTCCGACTATGTTCGGGCTAAAATATTGCCTGTTGAATCCATCGTAGATTTACAAGACCCCCACCCGTTCAGACACCATCTCCGACCGACTGGAAGTCCGAAGTTCCAGATAGCTATGTGTAATTTGAAGAAGAGTCTATCCTGAGGTCCGGTTTGGCCTGGGTTAACCCTCGCGGAGGCCCGGCGCATTGTCCGATTTGTGACCTGCTGGTGCTTCCGTTCCTGCTGGAATACCAGATTTAGCGCGCCACCTCAGGAAATCATCAAGAAAAACTCGCGCTTCCCTCAAGCGATCGATTGCTAATCGATCTATCCTCCGATGCGTTGCGATCTTGAGAAATCTACTTACACCGCCGCCAAAGGGCACTCAGCGTGTCGAGGAGGTGGAGAGAATGAATGCCTTTTTATCTGCGATTGTAACTTGGTTGTCGATCAACTTCGGCCTGCCGGCGTCCTACGACCACCCTGAAATCGTGTTCGTGCCGGCAGCACAAATTTCCGAGTTCGTATATGCGGATGCAGGCAAGAAGAACCGGCAGGACGTCATCGCCGGTTACAATGATGTTAGGCGCGTTATTTTATTGCCCGACTCGTGGGACGACAAGTCGCCGGCCGATCTCTCCATTCTGGTGCACGAGATGGTGCACCATCTCCAGAACCTCTCGGAAATCGAATATGCTTGTCCCGGAGCTCGGGAAGAGCCTGCCTATGCCGCTCAAGACCGGTGGTTAAAGCTCTTCGGGCACAACCTTTTCGACGATTTCGATTTGGATCGAATGACCCTGAAGGTGACGACCTTGTGTTATTGGCCATAGCGAGATCGTTCCCCCGGGTCCATGGTTCGCTCCTATCGCGACGCTACTGTGATATTTAAACCGGTGGTGATGGCCTCAACCGATCGCAATCCGTTGCTCGATCGGGCGGCGCGGTCAAGCGGCTGATGGACCGGCGCGTGGTCAAGCCTTTGCCAGACATCGACGCGGCGCTCGCAAAAATTTCGCTTTGGCGGAAATTGTATTAGGCTGTTCGCTCGCGCACCGCCTTTCTCACGGATATCCTGCCGCCGATTACCCTCGCCACCGCGCGGAAAGTGCTTAGTTCCGCGCTCTATCTCGCGCTCTGCCTGGCGACGCTAGGGCATTTCGTGCTCGGCGCGCCGGCCGACCTGGGCCCCATCGGCGCGGCGCTATTGGCCTATCTATTGCTCGAAGTCTGGGCCGCGAGCCGGCTGATCCTGGGCTTGGCCGCGGTGCTGGTGGCGCTCGGCCTGCTGGCCCAGGGTGCGGACTACGGCGCGTTGCTGGTCGAGGCGGGGGTGCGCACCCTGCCGTTCTTGGTGCTGTTCCTGGCGGTGCTCTGCTTGCAGGGCCCGGCGCTGGCCAGCCCGAGCTTGCGCGCCATCGGCGGCTTCGTCGCGGCCCAGCCGCCCGGGCGCCGCTTCGCCGGCATGGCGCTCGCCGGGCACTTTCTGGGCGCGGTGCTCAACGTGGCCGGACTGCTGCTGGTGCTGTCGCTGCGCGATCCCAAGCTCGCGCCGCGCGATCAGATGCGCCTGACCGCGGGCGCCATGCGCGGCTTTGGCGCGGCGGCGGCCTGGTCGCCGTTGTTCGTCGCCATGTCGGTGGTGCTGGCCGCCCTGCCGAGCCTGTCGTGGATCGAGATCGCCTGGCGCAGCAGTGTGGTCGCGGCGGCGATCCTGCTCTTCGCTTGGGCCTGGAATTGGGTTGAGCGCGGACGCGGCGGGAGCAGCGCCCCCACGGTGCCGCCCGTGCGCCTGGCACCGGGCGCCTGGACGCGGGCAGCGCTGATCCTGGCGGCGCTGTTCCTGCCGGTAATCTGGTTGTTCGAGGTTTACGGCTTGACGATCCCGATCGCCCTCGGCCTGGTGGCGCCGGCCATGGCCGGGCTGTGGCAGGCGAGCCAGGCACCGGCGAAGGGGCGCGTGGCCGCCGCAGGACGGCGCGGCCGCGAGGTGTTCCTGAGTCTGCCGAGCCTGCGCAACGAGGTGCTGATATTCTTCGCCGCCAATGCTTTCGGGCTCGGCCTTTCCGCGGCGCTCGACCCGGCGCTTTTGGCGCAGCTCGCCGCAATCCTACCCCGAGCCGGGCTGAGCATCCCGATCCTGATCATGACCGGCCTCCTGATCGCCGGATTGGGCGTGCATCCGATCGTCATCGTGGTCGCGGTCGGCACCGTGCTCAGCCCCGAGCACCTGCATCTGAGCGACATGGAAACGGCGCTGGCGCTCCTCGTCATCTGGGGCATGGGCGCAATCATGTCGCCGTTTTCGGGCAACGTGCTGCAGGTTGCGCGCATGAGCAACTGCTCGCCGTTCCGGGTCGCCTGGGTCTGGAACGCCCGCTTCAGCCTGGCCATCGGCCTGCCGTTGAGCGCGGTGGTCTATGCCGTCGCCCGGCTGTAACCCGGTTATCATGAAAGACGCGCGTGCCGCCTCAGTATCCGGCGCCTCGGTCGATCTCGTGCAGCAACGGGCGGCCGTCCCGGAGCCGGCGGTAATTCTCCGCCACGTCTTCGAGGCCCCCGGTCAGGCGCCAGCCGGACACATGGGGCGTGATCGTGATCTTCGGATGACTCCAGAAAGAATGATCCCGGGGCAAGGGCTCGTCGCGAAACACGTCGAGCACCGCACCGGCCAAGCGGCCGCCGTCGAGCGCGGCCAGGAGATCCGCTTCGACGATCAGGTCGCCGCGGCCGGCGTTGATCAGCCAGGCGCCGGGTTTCATCGCGGCTAGGATCCCGGCGTCGAACAGGCCACGCGTGGCGGCGGTCGCGGGCAATACCGAGATCGCGTAGTCGCAGAGGCCGAGCAGGGGCGCGAGCGCCGCCGGGCCGTGGCGGCAGTCCACGCCGGCGATGTCTTTCGGGCTGCGGCTCCATCCCAGCACCCGGAAACCCAGGGCGGCGAAGGCGCGGGCCGCGTGGCCGCCGATCTGACCCAGGCCGAGCAGGCCGACCGTGGTCTCCGGTGCCGCGCGCGGCGGCCGCGGCTCCCAAGCACCGGCGCCTTGGGACGTGGCGTGGAAGCGCAGGTTGCGTTGCTCGCGCAACACATAGGCGAGGCAGTATTCGGCGATCTCTTGGGCCGGCGTGTCGGGCCTGAGGCGCGCGACCCGGACCTGGGGCGCCAGGTCGGGATCGCCGACGATGGCGTCGACCCCGGCACCCAGCTTCTGCACCAGGCGCAGGTTGGGCAGGGTCCGCGCCAAGCCCGGCGCCAGCTTGACGCAGGCGAGCATGTCGATCTCCGAGGCCGCGCCAAGGTCCGGCGCACAACGGATATCGACGCCCGGCAGCAGCGACCGCAGGAAATCCCGCAGCGCCGCGTCGGTCATCCAGTCCGGCGCCTGAACGTCGATCAACAAGGCCATGAACCGCCAACTCCCCCGGGCAGGCCGCCCGCCGGGGACATTAGCAGATGACCGGGTTTCGGGCATGGACGGAATCCTGGTAAGATTGGCCTATCAGGGCACGGCGGGGAGTCTCATGGAAAAAACCGAGGGTGGGCGGATCGAAGTCGCGCGGGAGACCCGCGACGGTGGCCTCGTGGCCCGGATCACGATCGACAACCGGACCAAGATCAACGTAATCGGCAGCCGCCTGGTCGGCGATCTGCGGGCGGCGTTCGAAGAGCTAGCCAGCGAGCCCGATCTGCGCGCCGCGGTGCTGACCGGCGCCGGCGGCCGCGCCTTCATCGGCGGCGCCGATATCGCCGAGATGGTCACGCTCACGCCGGCGACCGCACGAACTTTCATCGCCGGGATCCATGCGCTATGCGAATCAATCCAGGCGCTGCCGGTTCCGGTCATCGCACGCATCGAAGGCTACTGCCTGGGCGCCGGGCTGGAAGTGGCCGCCGCCTGCGACCTGCGGGTGGCGAGCGCGGACGCGCGTTTCGCCATGCCCGAGGTGCGGGTCGGCATCCCCTCGGTGATCGAGGCGGCGCTGCTGCCGCGCTTGATCGGCGCGGGCCGGGCGCGGGAACTGGTCCTGACCGGCCGCGAGGTCGCGGCGGCCGAGGCGCTGGCCATCGGCCTGGTCGGGCGGGTGGCGCCCTGGAACGAACTGGACGCGGCCGTGGATGGTTGGCTCGACGCCCTGCTCGCCGCCGGTCCGC
>CAXMQD010000006.1:0-4953 GCA_964194965.1 uncultured Acidimicrobiia bacterium
GGCGCCGGTGGATCCGCCAAGATGTTTGAATACGAAGTTTACGAAAAAGGAATTCTCGGGCTCGATATCCCGGTCCGAGAAGAAGCTGCGACGTCCGATGGCCTGCATCGTGAAGCACTCGTCGTCGTAGGTGAGGCCGACAACGGATTCGCGAGTCTCGTCCGCATCCAAATCGAGCCGCATGCCGCCAAAAGCCGACCAGTATTCGCTTAGCCGGGAGTAAACCCTCCAGGTCAATTCTTCGCGGCCGCCGAATTCGTCGGCCGGCGCGTCCGTATCGGTAAAGACGTAGCCGAGATCGAGATTGAGCGCCGGTGGGCCGACCCTCAGGTCAAATTCGTTGCGGCGAGCGGAGAAATCGTCCTTGTCGATACGGAATCGGTAGAGCAGATCTAAGGCGTAGGTTGTTTCGATCTCCACGCGGCCGACGATATCGGACATAGAATCTTCGACGCCTGACCCCTCTTCGAAAATCGAATCATCGTGCAAGCGGTAGCTTTGACCGACGAAGGCGCTCGCCGATCCGATCTCGTCGCTGATAACGGTCCACTTCAATCCGTAGTCGACCCGGCTTCCCGACGTCACGCGATCCACGCCGGTAAACCGGTTCAGGTTGAATAGGTTGGTGTCGTCGAATTCGAAATCCCGGCTGTCTTCGTTCGGAATCTCGCCCGGGTTCGAGCCGTTGGGCGCAAGCACGATCTGCGCGATCGGCTCGACCACTTGGTTTGTGGTACCGCTGCTCTGGACCCAGGGATAACGCCATTGCAAGGCGAGCTGCGGGAAGATGCGGCCGGTGAAGCCGTCTTCCGTGGCGTTCACGGGGTTGACCGCATCGCTAGTCGGATCGACGCCGTCGACCCAGTATCCATCGCTCTGCACGCGGGCCACCAAATTATAGACATCTCCGGCGGGGCCGGTGTAGGGGAGCTCCCATCCGAAAATCGTGGAAATGCGCCGGCTGTCCCGACCCTCGGACCGGGTCAGGGCCAACACGCTGGCATCCATGGTGAATTTGTCGCCGTCGGCGCCCGGTTCGCTGATGTAGTGGTATTCGGCGAGCGGATGGATAACCGGCAACTCATCGTCGCTGTCGGTGCTGCGCAAACCCTGATAGAGATAGGCGTTGACGGCCGAATAGTCGCGGCCGTCGAGGCCTTCGATGAAGGCACGGCTAGTCAGGTACTGGTCGTTCGAGAAATCATAGAGACGCAGGTAGGTGTCGTCGGTAGTGCGCTGGACGTCCACGCCCAATCGATAGATATCGTTGATATCGAATCGGGCCGTGCCATCGATGTGTCCGCGGAAAACGTCGTCTTCGATGGAACCATCGTTTTTTTCGCGGTCGGCGACGGTCCCGCTGCCACGCAGGTCCATCGTGCCGTTGGGAAAGGCCTCCCGATATCGGCCGACTCCGATGACGCCCCGTTTGGTCGTGATAATCGGCGAGAATGTGAAGTCCTTGTCCTTCGAGATGGCCCAGAAATAAGGTTGCTGGTAAGTGGAGCCTAATGTCTCCGAGCCACCGAACGTGGGGGCCAGGAAACCGCTCTGGCGGTCGACGGTCGGGTCCGGGTGCTCGAAGTACGGGACATAGAAGACTGGAATCCCGAAAAATTCCATCCAGGCATCGCGATACCGGATGACTTGCGCGTCTTGGTCGTGCTCCACCTCGGCGGCTTTTATCTGCCACAGCGGCGCGCGGGTCGGGTCCTCGCGGCAGAGCTCGCAAGGGCTGAATACACCCGATTTCAGGACCGATCTGTTGTCGCCGGCGCGATAGCCGGTCGCGGCGGCCAAGCGGCTGCGGTCGGACAGCAGAATCCGAATGTCGCGAATGAAGCCTTCCTGCAGGTCGCCGGTCAATTCCGCGAAGTTCGCAAAGACAACGTGGCCGCTGGGATCGAGCATCGATACATTTCCCGAAGCGGTGACCACATCGGTTTGAATGTTGTAGGATACGCTATCCGCCAGCACGATCCGCTGGCCGCGCGACAGCTCGACATCGCCCGATGCGACAACGACACCCAGATTCTCGTCATGGGTGATCCGATCCGCGGTGATCAGCACCGGGAGATTCGGATCGTCCTGTTGCGCCCTTGTGGAGACCGCCGAAAAGCCAGCGAGCAGGCACGCCATCAGCGCGACGGCGGCGATCCGCCCGAAGATGCTGAGGCTCAAGGACCTTTTGTGGGTGTTGCCTCCGTTTGGCATCGCGCTATCCGTCTTCCAGATGCAACAGGACCGCGATGCCGAGCATCAGTGTCACGCTGGCCGGTGCCCAGGCGGATAGAACGATCGGTATTCCGCCTGACAGGCCCAACGCAAACACGATGTTCGACACGAAATAAAGCAAGAACCCGGTCAGGACGCCGCCCAGGATGACGATCCCGACCTGGCCACGGCGCTGTTGCCTCAGGGAAAAACTGGCGGCCAGCAAAACGAGAGCGACAAACAGCAGCGGAGTCGCCAATAGCCGGTGGAATTGAAGCTTGTGATGGGTCGCCGAGAACCCCGCGCCTTCCAATAGCACGATGAAATCCGGCAGATCCCAGAATGAGATGGTTTCGGGCGGCGCAAAACTATTGAGTATCTTCTCGCGCGACAATTCCGTTGGGATTTCGAGCGTCTCGAAGAATTGCTCACGGGCGCCGGGTCTCGATTTCCAGGCGTTCGAGAGCTGCCAATAACCCGGCCGTAGGACGGCTCGTTCGGCGTCGACGCGACCGATGAAGCGGTCGCCTTCGGCAAAGTGGAACACGATGACGTTGTGAAGCGTCATGGATTCGTGCGTGATGCGGGTGGCATGAATCACCGACTGCCCGCCCTTGTCGGCCTGACGCAGCCACAGGCCCTGGCGCGACACGGCGAGTGTGCTGGCTTGATTGTGGATAAATTTGGCTTCGAGTTGTTCGAAGCGACTCAGCAGGACGGAGGCGATGGGATTGAGAACCGCAACCGTAATCGAACCCACAATTAGCGAGACGCCGAGGACCGGCAGCAGGGCTTGCCAAACCGATATCCCGGCGGCGCGGGTGACCACCAGCTCGTTCGACCGGGTCAGGCGCCAAAAACAGGCCAGCCCGGCGAACAACACCGTAAACGGCATGACCTCCTGGCTCAGGAACGGCAGTTTGAGCAGGACCATTTCGACGACAACCGCGAGTGACGCGTCCTTGGTGGCCAACCGGTCCAGAAGATCGACGGTGGCCGCGAGCACAATGACGCCGAGTAGGCCAAACAGGAAACCCAGGTACCAGATCGTGAATTGCCGGGCGATATAGCCGGTGAGCGTCGGGGACAGCCGCAGCCGCCGGATCGAAGGGGGACGGGAGGTGAGAAAGGTCATGACGCGGCAGCCTGTGCAAAGGGCTCTCCGCTAACCCGCCGGCGGTGCGGCGCCCGCGGGGCGGCTCGGGTCAGCGCCAGCGCGACAAACACCGCCGCAGCTAAGAGATGGCTGAAAATATATCGTGTAATCGATTGCATTGGCGCACTTTTTAACCCGAACACCACGGCATTGGCCACAAAAATTCTCAACCCGCTGCCGGGACCGATTCCGATTTGGCTATTTCAGCACAGGCACCGAGCGCCAAGCCACCCCTGGTTATTTGGGCCGTGGCCTTGCCTCTAGGCATGGGTGTCGGCGGGATGTCGGATTGCCCGGCATCTCTCCCTTTAGCCGATTTTTCTCGGGCCCCCTTGGCGGTCGCGCGGGATTGCAGTTCCCACCAATATGGATGGCATCTGGAAATTATCAGCCAAAATAGGGGACAAGTTAGTGGTGGCTGTATCGTTTAGCGGTGTACAACTGGCACAGCCGCGCACACAATTTTCGAATTGTCCGGCGTGTTTTCACGCTGTCCTGTATGGCGCGCGGAAAGAGCGCTTTAATTTCATTGTCCACGACGAAATCCATGACGAGATGAACTCGCGGGGAATCGCCGCCGTTGTATAACCTGTGAGGAAAGGTGAAATCTCCGTACCAGAGTTCACCGGGCAGCCATCGGCAGTCTTCATGTGAAATCTGAAACTGCACCTCGGAGTTCGTGACAATCGGTATGTGCAATCGCACATCCTTTTGGTCCAAGCTCTGCCATCCGTCAAAATGCCAAAAGATATTCTCCCTTGGCAGAAGCTGCATCAAGCGCACGCGCGCGGTTTGGCCCGGAAAGCCGTCGATAATGCTCTCCATATAAGGCGCCAGGTTCAATACGGGTGTTTTCGTGAACACGCCATCCAAATAGCGGTCCTCATAGGGATCTCCGCCCGACGACACCAAACAGACCGCCTTCCAGCCACCTTCATGGTCGTCGCCGAATTGGTTGGCGGGGGAATATTCCTCGATGATGCGGTTGCACTCGGCCTGTAATTTCGGCACATCGTATACTTGGTCGAGCTTGTGGGTGAGCTTGACCCCGAACTGCTTGGTCGCGAGCTGCCAGGGATAGAAGTGTGCGTAACCCATCATTCTACCTGCGTCGCGGTTTCCGGGCGAAGACCTTCCCGTGGGCGCTCGCTTGTTGGTATCCTTTTCAATCGGGGAATTTTATCAAACACTATTTATTAATCAACAAAAATATACGAGACATTTACCACGATTATTAACTAATATTACTAATAATTCAGTAAATCTAAAAATTCGATACTCAAGGAGTCGTTGAGGCAAAAGAGAAACTCTCTCGGTGTAGCAATCTAATACGCTCACCCGAATTCATGAAAATTACACGGGCGGTGAGCCAACGAGTTGGATACTTGCTGTTCTGGCGACCGCAATTGGCGTTGGAGGCAGGGCTTCCGCGAATTAAAGACCTTAGGTATTAGCAGGGCACGAATCCGTGAGGCGGCGCGCAGACAGGCCGCGCCGCGGTATGTGGGACCGGTCCTGGACCAGTCCTGGACCGGGGTCGGGCCGGGGTTGACGGCGGGTTTCGGCGCACCCTGACTGGGCGT
>CAXMQD010000007.1:0-1715 GCA_964194965.1 uncultured Acidimicrobiia bacterium
TGTTCGAGTAGAGCGAGTTGGCGACGATGTCCAGCAGGCGGCTGACCTCGGCCTGAAAGCTGAGCTTCTGTTCCGACATGGCCTCCCTTCCATTTCGTTCGTGCGCAAACCAGGACGTCTGCTTGGTCGGCGGAAGAAATATCGCCGCGCGCCCCTAAGGACCTTTGGTATAACCGCGCCTCATATGTGGTAAGAGGAGTGCGACTGCAAGACCCGAATTCGCGTGGGCATCCGCCTAGTGTGGCGGTTTCGTTGGGGAGGCTTCGGAAACCATGAGCGGCAACGACATGGCCGCCGCGTGCAAGGCAATGGTCGCCGAGATCGCCGCCGAGGTCGCCGGAACCCATATTTGGTTGGGCAAGGAGGCGCTCGACAGCCGCGTCATGGTCGCGCTCGAACGGGTGCCGCGACAGGATTTCATCCCCGCGGCCAACCGGGACCAGGCCTACGACAACCGACCCCAGCCGATCGGCCACGGCCAGACCATCTCCCAGCCCTATATCGTCGCGGTGATGACCGACATGGCGGCGCCGGGTCCGGGCGACCGGGTGCTTGAGGTCGGCACCGGCTGCGGCTACCAGACCGCGGTGCTCGCCGAGTTGGCGGCCCAGGTCTACAGCATTGAGGTGGTGCCGGAGCTGGCGGGCGCGGCGGCCGAACGCCTGCGCCGGCTCGGGTATACCAACGTCGAGACCCACACCGGCGACGGTGCCCAGGGCTGGGCCGGGCAGGCGCCCTTCGACGCCATTGTGGTCACGGCGGCCGCCTGGCACCGCATCCCGCCCGCCTTGATCGAACAGCTCGCCCCCGGTGGCCGCTTGGTGATCCCGGTCGACCGCAGCCGGAGCGCCGCGCGCTATCCCTTTAAGGACCAGCAGCAGGACCTGCTGCTGGTCAACAAGGACACCAAGGGCAAAACCAGCGAGCGCAAGATGCTCCCGGTCGCCTTCGTGCCGCTGATCGAGAGCGATCAAACGGGCCCCGGCTGAGCCGCCCGCCCCGCGCGGGGCTTGCAACCCGTGGCATTCGGCCCGATTCTCCCGGTTATGAGTTCCTTGGCCCATAACCGGGTGACCGCGGTCCTCGGGCCGACCAATACGGGCAAGACCTACCTCGCCATCGAGCGCATGCTCGGCCATCGCAGCGGGATGATGGGTTTCCCGCTGCGCCTGCTCGCGCGCGAGAATTACGACCGGGTGGTCAAGATCAAGGGCGCCCGCCAGGTAGCGCTGGTCACCGGCGAGGAGAAAATCGTGCCGCCGAGCGCGCGCTATTTCCTGTGCACGGTGGAATCCATGCCGACCGACCGGGCGGTGGCGTTCCTGGGCGTCGACGAGATCCAACTCTGCGCCGATCCGGACCGGGGCCACGTCTTCACCGACCGCCTGCTGCACGCGCGCGGCCAGGAGGAGACCATGTTCCTCGGCGCCGACACCATCGGCCCGCTGCTTCGGAAATTGGCGCCCGAAGCCGAAACCATCACCCGGCCGCGCTTTTCGACCCTCAGCCACAGTGGCGCGCGCAAGCTGACCCGCCTGCCACCACGCTCGGCGGTGGTCGCCTTCTCGGTGGCCGAGGTCTACGCCCTGGCCGAGGTGATGCGGCGCCAGCGCGGCGGCACCGCGGTGGTGCTGGGCGCGCTCAGCCCGCGCACCCGCAACGCCCAGGTCGCCATGTTCGAGGCCGGCGAGGTCGATTACCTGATCGCCACGGAT
>CAXMQD010000008.1:0-5755 GCA_964194965.1 uncultured Acidimicrobiia bacterium
GGGGCTCTCCCGCGTTGACGCCCCGCGAGGTCATACCTACATTTGCGGAGGCGCCCGCGCAACCGGCCGCCAGCAAGAATTTGGGCCAGGATATTTAGGCCATGAAACAGCAGACGATCCATACCGCCTTGGAGATCCCAGGCGCGCAGGCGCTCAGCAAGCGCTCGCGTGAGATATTCCGGCATATTGTGGATGCCTACGTATCCACCGGGGCGCCAATCGGCTCGCGCACGATATCGCGCATAATGGGTATGAGCCTGTCGCCGGCCACGGTGCGCAACGTTATGGCGGATCTGGAAGAACTCGGCCTGCTCTACGCGCCGCACACCTCGGCCGGGCGGCTACCGACCGAGGCGGGCATGCGGCTCTTCGTCCACGGCCTGCTCGAACACGGCAACCTGACCAAGGACGAGCGGAGCCAGATCGACGCCCAGTGCGTGGCCGCCGGCCGCAGCCTTTCCGAGGTGCTGGAAGAGGCCACCGGCATGCTCTCGGGCCTGTCGCGCTGCGCCGGACTGGTGGTGGCGTCCAAAACCGAAGAGCCGCTCAAGCACATCGAATTCGTGGCGCTCGGCCCGGGCCGGGCCCTGGTCGTGCTGGTATTCGCCTCGGGCACGGTCGAAAACCGCATCATCGACGTGCCCGTGGGCCTGCCCGCCTCCTCCCTGGTCGAGGCCACCAACTACCTCTCCGCGCGCCTAGTGGGTCGCGACCTGGAACAGGCTCAGCGCGAAATCGGCGAAGAGCTCGCGCAGCAGAAGGCGGAGCTCGACACGCTAACTTCCAAGGTCGTGGAACTCGGCTTGGCCACGTGGTCCGACGACGGCCACGGCGGCGTGCTGATCGTGCGCGGCCAGGCGCACTTGCTCGAGGACGTGACCGCGTTCGAAGACTTGGAGCACATTCGACAACTGTTCTCGGCACTGGAGACCAAGGAGGCGCTGATCAGTCTTCTGGAACTGACCGGTGCCGCCGAGGGCGTGCAGATCTTCATCGGCGCGGACAACGAACTATTCGGTCTGGCCGGCTGCTCCGTGGTGATCGCACCCTATTCCAACTCCCAGCAACAAATCGTCGGCGCGGTCGGCGTGATCGGCCCGACCCGCATCGACTACGCGCGGATCATTCCCATGGTCGATTACACGGCCCAGGTGATCGGACGAATCGTCGGCTGACGTGGCCTCGGAACAAACGCCAACACGAACAACGAGAGGAACCGGATTCGGGTATGCCTGAACGAGACAAGAAACTACCGGAAGAGAACGCGACCGCAGAGGCGCCTCCCGAGGCCGGCGCGACGGCCGAGCCCGAAACCGAAGCCGTCGCCGAAGCCGAAACCGAGGCCGAGGCGGCTGCGCCAGCCGACCCGACGGCCGTGCTCCAGGCCGAGGTCGCCTTGCTCAAGGACCAGCTGCTGCGCGCGCTGGCCGAGACCGAAAACCTGCGCCGGCGCAGCCGGCGCGAGCGCGACGATGCACTCAAGTATGCCGCGGTGCCATTCATTCGGGACTTGGTCGGGGCCACCGACAATCTGCGCCGCGCCATGGCCAGCGTTTCGCCCGAGGCGCTGGAGGCGGACGAACATCTCAAGACCCTGATGGCCGGGCTGGAGATGACCGAAATGGAGTTCGCCACGGTGTTCGAGCGCCATCATATCGTCAAAATCGACCCGATCGGCGCGCGTCTCGATCCGCACAGCCACGAGGCCATGTTCGAGGTGCCCGATACGGAGACCCCGAGCGGCACCGTGGTCCAGGTGGTTCAGCCCGGCTACCGCCTGCACGACCGATTGTTGCGTCCGGCTCAGGTCGGCGTCGCCAAGGGCGGCCCAGCGGCCGAGCTCCAAGCTTCCAAGCAGGAAGCGAGTCGACCCCCGCCGGATCCTCAATCCGAGACCAACTCCGCCGGCAACGACGACGAAACCCCGCCCGGCTCGACGGTCGATACTTCGGTCTAATATCCCGCAACATTCCCGGCCCCGCCCGTTTTCGGCGCGATAAGGAACGCCGACTCCGGGTCGTGGGACCGGTGATTTCGTTTGGCAAGCTCGGGTCGGCGCACGGCATAGCAATAGGTACAGCCGTGGGGGCAAGAGTCGTAGGCGCCGATGTCGCGGGATTCGGCGCAGAGGCAACCCGGGCGGGTACCCTTGACGCGCGCCGCAATCGGCCGCCCCGCGATATCCGAAAGGCGCTCGGCGTCGATGCAGGAGGCCGGCTCCAGGTCCGCGCCCATGAGATTCGGCTGAGCGCAAAGCGTGGGCTTCAAGCCGAGCTCCCGCGCGATCGCCGCGAGCTCCGCCAAGAGCGCGCGTTTATCCTCGTCGGGCGGATCGTTCCAGGCGAGACCGTGGCGCTGGGCGGCGCGATTTAGATTGCTCCGGGTCTTGGCGTAGATTTGAGCGAAGGAGAACACCACCTCGTCGGTCTTGCCGGCGAACTGGCGGGCCAGCGCCGCGAAATTGCGCCGGTGCCACGCCGGCGTCGTCGCCGAGGTGATCAATACCGGATCGTAGCGCCAGACCGTGGCGCGCGGCCCGTATCGTCGGTGGATTTCCCCGACCAGCGCCACACTGCGTTCCGGCGGCAGCACCGAAGCCTCCAGCGCCCGCGGATAGCCGGTCGCGGTGACCTGGACCGCGAAGGGAATGCCGCGCCGCGCGACCTCCCGCAGCGCGGCGCGGAACGGTCCCGGATTGCGGGTCCAAAACACGAAGCCCGCGACCGCGGCCGGCGTAAGCGCGATGTTCTGGACCGGGCCGCCGTACGGATTGACGACCCGGCAAAACCCCGCTTCCAGGCGGTTTCGGAACCAGTTGCTGTAGAAGGCCGGAATATCGGTTCGGTAGCTGGCCGAGACGATCATGGTCAAATACCAAGGGCCCTTACTAAGGATCTTCGGCGTTTTGGCTGGCGGCATCCTTGTCGCCCGCCGCCGCGCGCCGCCGGTTTTCCTTGGTGCCGAGCCAGCGGAAAAAGCCATAGATGGCGCCGGCGACCAGCGCAACCCCGGTGCCGACCCGGACCATGATCGGGTTCTGCGCGATGGTTTCGCCTAGAACTGCGAAGATTGCGCCGGCCATCACGGTTGCCGCCATGGTCCAGAGAATCGCCCGGTAGATGCCGTCCTGCTGCATAAAAGCGCCCTTGCCCGGTTGATGCCAACGGCCTTTGGTTTGAAGGCTTCGCAAGACCTTACCGCGAGATCGCGTTCGGCCGCCGGCATCGAGTCTCTCGCCCATGAAGCGGCCCGGCAAGGCCCGATTCGCCCGCCGGACCCCGATATTTGGCAAAAAGCCTTGGCTTTATCGTCTTGTAGGCAGCGTTAGAGCGCTTATATATCCCGCGTACCACGATGGTTTTGACACTCCACACATCGGGCCACACATCGGGAACCCGGAGGCGGCGCTTGAATGCCATGAGGCCGCCCGGGCGGTTTGCTAAGGAGCGACGAGGAGAATGAATAAAGTAATCGGTATCGATCTCGGCACCACAAATTCCTGTGTCGCGGTCATGGACGGTAAGGACGCCAAGATCATCGAGAACACCGAGGGCGCCCGTACCACCCCTTCGATGATTTCGTTTTCCGCCGACGGCGAGCGGCTGGTCGGCCAGCCTGCCAAGCGCCAGGCGGTCACCAATCCGGAAAACACCCTGTCCGCGATCAAACGCCTGATCGGCCGGCGATACGACGATCCGCTGACCAGGAAGGACCAGGAACTGGTCCCCTATAATATCATCAAGGCCGATAACGGCGACGCCTGGGTCGAGGCCCACGGCGAGAAATACAGCCCCTCTCAGGTCTCTGCTTTCATCTTGCAGAAGATGAAGGAAACAGCCGAGAAGTTCCTCGGAGAGGACGTTACCCAGGCGGTTATCACCGTGCCCGCCTACTTCAACGATTCCCAGCGCCAAGCCACCAAGGACGCCGGCAAGATCGCCGGTCTCGAGGTGCTGCGCATCATCAACGAGCCGACCGCCGCGGCACTCGCTTATGGGCTCGAGAAGCGCGGCAGCGGCACGATCGCGGTCTACGACTTGGGCGGCGGCACTTTCGATATCTCGATCCTCGAGATCGGCGACGGCGTGTTCGAAGTGAAGTCAACCAACGGCGATACCTTCCTGGGCGGCGAGGACTTCGACGGCCGAATCATCGATTACCTGGCCGACGAGTTCAAAAAGGAGCAGGGCATCGATCTGCGCGCCGACAAACTCGCTCTCCAACGCCTCAAGGAGGCGGCCGAGAAGGCCAAGATCGAGCTTTCCTCGGCGACCCAGACCGAAATCAATCTGCCGTTCGTCACCGCCGACCAATCCGGTCCCAAACATCTCAATATCAAGCTGACTCGGGCCAAGCTCGAGGCGCTGGTTGACGATCTGGTGCAGAGGACCGTGGGTCCGGTCAAGGCGGCGCTCAAGGATGCCGGTGTTTCACCCGGCGAGGTCGAAGAGATCATCCTGGTCGGCGGCATGACCCGCATGCCCAAGGTCATCGAAACGGTCAAAAACATCTTCGGCAAGGACCCGAATCGCAGCGTTAACCCAGACGAAGTAGTGGCCTCGGGTGCGGCGATCCAGGGCGGCGTGCTGGCCGGCGATGTCAAAGACGTGCTGCTGCTCGACGTGACCCCGCTGTCGCTGGGCATCGAGACCTTGGGCGGCGTGTTCACGCGCCTTATCGATCGCAACACCACGATCCCGACCAAAAAGAGCCAGGTGTTCTCGACCGCCGAGGATAATCAGACCGCGGTCACCATCCGCGTGTTCCAGGGCGAGCGCGAAATGGCCGCCGACAACAAAGTGCTCGGTCAGTTCGACTTGGTCGGCATTCCGGCGTCGCCGCGTGGCATCCCTCAGGTCGAGGTGACATTCGACATCGACGCCAACGGCATCGTCAACGTCGGCGCCAAGGACAAGGCGACCGGCAAGGAACAGGCGATCCGCATCCAGGCTTCCGGCGGCTTGAGCGACGCCGACATCGATCAGATGGTCAAGGACGCCGAGGCTCACGCCGAAGAGGACAAGAAGCGGCGCGAGCTGGTTGAGGCCCAGAACCAGGCCGAGTCGCTGATCCATACCACCGAGAAGACTCTCGCCGAGGCCGGCGACAAGGTGGCGGACGACGACAAGGCGGCGGTCGAGACGGCGATCGCCGAACTCAAGACCGCGAACGAGGGCGAGGACGTGGACGACATCCGCGCCAAGTCCGAGGCGCTCGCGCAGGTCGCTATGAAGATCGGCGAGGCGCTGTACAAGGAATCCGCCGAGGCGGAGGCCGCGGCCGGCGCGGAAAGCCCCGATGATGCCGGCGATGCCGGCGATGGCAACAATGGCAGTGGCGCGGCCGACGACGAGGTGGTCGACGCCGACTTCGAGGAAGTCGACGACGACAAGAAGGATTCGGCCGCTTAGACCCCGGCGGAATTGGTCGCGCCTGGCGCCCGGGGGTCGCGTTCCATGGCCAAGCAGGATTACTACGAAACCTTGGGCGTGTCTCGTGCCGCCGGCGGCGCCGACCTCAAATCGGCCTACCGCAAGTTAGCCATGCAGTACCATCCGGACCGCAATCCGGACGACAGCTCCGCCGAGCATAAATTCAAGGAGGTCAATGAGGCCTACGCGGTGCTGCGCGACGCGGACAAGCGCGCCGCCTACGACCGCTTCGGCCACGCCGCCTTCGAAAACGGCGGCGGCGGACCCGGGGCCGGCGGATTCGATTTCAACTTCGGGGCCGGCTTCGCCGATATTTTCGACGA
>CAXMQD010000009.1:0-1539 GCA_964194965.1 uncultured Acidimicrobiia bacterium
CGGCCAGGATGATCGCGGCCATGTAAGCGAACTCGGCGGATGGGCTCGCGGTCAGGTTCGGGTCCGGACCCGGCCAAAGGGCCCGGAACGCGGTTTCGAATACCCCGGCAAAGCCGAAGAACGAACCGATCAGCACGGTGATGAACACGATCTCCACGAAGACCCCGTTGAACAGATAGAACTTGAGGTCGAGCAGGCTCGAACGATGCCGGTAAACGGATCCCGGCAGCCAGAACCGCAGAAATCGCTTGATCGTGAAGGCTTCACCCTTGGGTTTCCGGCGCAAATAGAGGGCGAAGGCGATCGCCAGGAAGCCGAACAGGTAATACCAGTGCAACCGATGGGTCGGCGGCACCGCGAAGGGATAAGTCGAAGGATCGCCGAGCCGGCCCGCGAAGGCCGAAATATCGCGCTGAATCTGGTCCAGATAGGCGGTCCAAGCCGCTACCGTCGCTACCGTGAGGTTCTCGAACATCGCCTGCAACACCCGGTCAATTCCTTGGATCAGGGGCGCTATAGTGGGGCGGCTTGCATTAACGGCCCGCTAAGAAATCTCGGCGGCCGCCAGACCATCAGTCCAACTTCGGATCCCACTCCCCGCACCAGTCGTCGGAGGCGACCCGCGGCCAAAAGCTGTCCCATCTGGCCGCGCCGCTGGCCGCCGTGCTGGCGGCTTCGGGTGTGAGCGGCCGCGGCGCGTAACGCCGGCACTGCCCGATTTGAACTTTTTGGCCCTGGGTGGCCGGATCGATGCGGTCCAGATACTCTTCCAGCGCATCCCAAGTGGTGCAGTTGCGGCAACCCTTCATCCCATTTCCCCCTATTGGATAACTTCCCTCGAGCGGTCCGGGCCGGCGCAGCGGACGGACACCCACCGCGCCGCGCGCATCGGGCGGACATGGCAAGAGAGTCCGGCCTCGGCCGCGAGGTCACGTATAGGGGAAAGGTTTCAAGATTTGGTTAGGTTTATTCGGCGCCCAGCCTCAGGATTGACGGGTGAAGTATCTGAAATTTCTTATATTTTCAGGTTGCCGCCAGGCTGTCTTCGGGAAGCAGCCCCGCAAAAATCGAGGAAATCTGGCTCGGCAGATCCCGAAACCGCAGACCAAGGCGGTTGCGGTTGCGCCAGACGATTTCGACGCCGAGGTCGACGGTCTCGGCCAGTCTGAGCGTCATGGCCGAGTCCGGCACCAAAGGCTCCGGGAATTGAATCTGGGCGCCATTGGCCGAAATGTCGAAGATCAGTCCCCCGGTCGCGCGCTGGGCCGAGACCAGTTCCGCCGCCATCAGCACGCGGATTCTCTTGTAACGCCGCCTCTCGCGGCGGTTCTGAACGTCGCCGGAATCGTTCGGCATGATCCTGCCCTCAATATTATAATTTACGCATTGTTCAACAGCGTGCACGACAGTCGTTGCCAAGCCGTTAGCACCCGCGATTTAGGTTTCGTGCCCCGGCGGCAACCAATTATACCGAAGACTCGGCGCCGGGACTCTTGGTCCGTTAAAGCACCAAGCAGATGCATTTGAGCAGCCGTTCCA
>CAXMQD010000010.1:0-5214 GCA_964194965.1 uncultured Acidimicrobiia bacterium
CGTCGACTTGCCGGCACCGCTCGGGCCGACGATGGCGACCGTCTTGCCGGCGGGCACGGTGAAGCTCACGTCCTTGAGGATCGGCCGCCGCGGATCGTAACCGAAATCCACGTGGTCGAACACGATCTCACCGCCGGCAACCTCGAGCGGCCCAGCGCCGGCCCGGTCGACCACGTCGGCTTCGGAATGCAACAAGTCGAACATGATCTCGAGGTCGATTAGGGATTGCTTGATCTCGCGGTACACCGTGCCGAGGAAGTTTAGCGGCATGGCGATTTGAATGAGATAAGCGTTGACCATGACGAAGTCGCCCAGGGTCATGGTGCCCGCGGCGATGCCTTGGGCGGCCATGACCATGATCGCCGTGATGCCGAACGCCACGACCGCGGCTTGGCTGGTATTCAGAAGCGACAGGCTGGTACGGCTCTTGACCGCGGCGCGCTCGTAGTCGCGCATGGCGCCGTCGAAACGCTGGGCCTCATGCTCCTCGTTGCCGAAATACTTGACGGTCTCGTAGTTGATCAGGCTGTCGACGACCTTGGTGCCGGCGTCGTTGTCGGCCGCGTTCATGGCCCGGCGCAGGCGGATGCGCCACTCGGTGATCGAGAAGGTAAGTCCGACGAAACCCAGGATCATGACGAAGGTCACGGCGGCGAAGCGCCAATCGAACATGAACCAGAGGATGCCGGACACCAGGCCGATTTCGATCAATGTCGGCAGAACCGAGAACAACACGAAGAACAGCAGGAATTCGACGCCCTTCACGCCACGGTCGATGGCGCGGCTAAGCGCGCCGGTCTGACGATCCAGGTGGAAGCGCAGCGACAGGGCGTGCAGGTGGCGGAAGGTAGCGAGCGCGATCCGCCGAATCGCGTGCTGAGCGACCTTGGCGAAGAGCGCGTCGCGCAGCTCGCCGAAGCCGAGCGCCATGACCCGCGCCAAACCGTAGGCGATGAGCACCGCAAGCGGCACCACCACGAAGCTGGCATCCGCCACGCCGAGGCTGTCGACCGCCTCGCGCAGCAGCACCGGAACGGTGACGTTGGCGGCCTTGGCGACGACCAGAAACACCAGCGCCAGCAACACCCGTAGCTTGAGATCCGCCCGCCCCCGGGGCCAGAGGTAGGGCAGCAAATGGCGCAGGGTTTTAACTTGCCTGTCGGCGTGAAACTGGCCGGGTTCTATGGTGGTCGGGCGCATGGCGTCGGGTCAGACCAAAGCTATGGATACCAGTATCGCCGGCCCGGCGCGGGCCGACAGGAATGAATATTGGGTCGCTGGGCGCCGGATTCTACTGGGTGCGCTCCAAAGAGCGCGACAGGATGATGTAGAGCTTGCCGACATCGGCGGTCAGGAAGGTGGTACTGAGCAGGTTCTCCGGATCGCAGTCCGTGGCCTGCTCGAGCAGGGTCTCGAACTGCTTGATGTATCGGTTGGCCTCGATGCGAAAGCGCTCGTCGGCCTCGAATCGGGCCTTGATATCGGGCAGGGCGAGCCGGTCCTTGCCGCGCAACAGGCGGCGCGCGAAAATCGAGCGATCGCCCTTCTGGTAGCGCTTCCAGAGGCTGTCGGGAATATCGTCGGCGAGGATCCGGTTGAGGTCGATGCCGGATGCGTTCAGGTCCTCGATCATGTGAGTAGCCGAGCGCAGGAAGACGTCGCGGCGTTGTTCGACCCCGCGATCTTGCAGCGCCTGGGCCCGGGCCTCGACGGCCTCGGAGGCATCGACCAGCTTCGCCGCCTGATCCCGGAACGCCTGCCCGTAGCCCTCGATCCGGAGATAGGCCTCGTCGACCGTTTTGCCGAGCGCGCCGGCCTGGACGTGGAAGGCGGTGCCGAGCCCGTCGACCTGGCCGCGCGCGCCCTCCGCGGCCCGCGCCAGGCCCCCGATGATGGTCTCGACCTTTTGGCCGATCCCGGTCAGGCGCTCGATCACCGCGCGTTCCGAGGCGAGCAACTGATCGCCTTGGGAGCTCAGCGTCTTGCGGATATCCTCGGTGATCTGGCGCGATTCCTCGTGGGCCAGGGCCAGCGCCGAAGCCTGTCCGCCAACCGCCTCGCCGAGCTCGCCGGTGACCGCCCGCAGCGCTTGGGCCAGGCCACCCAGTCGCTCGATCTCCGCGCGGAACGCCTCGCCGAGCCGCGCCGCGGTTTCCTGCGCGGCTTCGGCGCTGGCGGTAAGCCGCCCGGCCTGGGCCTCGTAAGACTCCGCGACCACCGCGCCCCCGTCGATCGCCGCCTGCGCCGCCGCGGCGATTTCGGCGGACGCGACCCCGATCTCTTCGCGGGCCTCGCCGACCTTGGCGACGGCACGTTCGGCGGTCTGTTCGAGCTCGGCGGCTTGTCCGGTCAGGGCGGCGCCGGCGGCCCGCGCCTGCGCGACCGCGCGCCCGCCGGCCTCGTCCAGCATAGCGGCCTTGCCGTCGAGCACGGCGGTGACGGTGCGCGCCGCCTCCCCGACCCCACCGGCGATGACGCCCAGCTCGGCGCGCTGCCCGTCGAGCGCAGCCTTGAGCCCTTCGGCCTGGTCATAGGCGCCGCGCAGGGTTTCGAACTGCGCGCGCATGACCCCCTGGAACTCGCGCGCTTGTCCGGTGATATTCTCGGCGACCTCGTCGAGTTCTCGCGCCTCCATGCGCAGGCCGGCGGTGGTTTCCCGGGCCTGCTCGGCGGTCCAGACCATCTCCTCGGTGCGCGCCCGGAGGGTGTCGCCCAGCTCTTCGTTGGTGGCGAAGGCCTCCTCCGCCGCCTCGCGCAAATCCTGGACCGGCTGAGCCAAGCTGCCGAGCGACGCGGCCGACGCGGCCGTCACTTTTTCCGCGGCCGCCTCCAAGGCCTCGGTCTGTCGCTCGATGGCGGCGCGCGAGCTTTCCATCAACGCC
Organism: uncultured Acidimicrobiia bacterium; assembly: GCA_964194965.1. GTDB lineage: Bacteria > Pseudomonadota > Alphaproteobacteria > Kiloniellales > J153 > JACZVL01. The sequence goes on from CAXMQD010000010.1 coordinate 2,883, forward strand.
TCGACCTTTTCGCCGGCCATGGCGATGTGATCGAGCTGCGTGGAGAGGGCATCCCGAATTTGCTCGGTTTGGGAGGAAGCGCGCAGGCTGGCGCCGATCAGTTCCTGAGAATGCTGCCGGAAGGCGTCACCCTGAGACTCGAGCCGGCCGAGGATTTCGTTCGAGGCCGCCGAGAGATCCGTCGACTGCTCCTTGAGGGATTTGGTGATCTCCCGGACCCGCTCGGCGCTGCCCTCGGCCGGATAGGTCAGCGCCTCGATGCGGGCGCGCAGCGCGCGCACATCCTCACCGGCGGTAAAGCCACGCACCAAATAGAGCAACAGCAGCCACACGAAAGCCAGCGGCGCGGTCGCGCCGGCCACCAGAAGGCCGAGTTCGTGCAGCCGCACTTCCCTGAGGGCACCCCAGCCGAAGGTGCTTTCCACGTAGCCGGCGCTGGCGGCCAACCAAAACACCGTGACCAAGAATCCGATCGCCAGGGCGATCCAACTCGCGCGCCGCGATTTCGTCATGCCGCCATCCGATCCGTTGCCAGTTTTGTCAAGCTGCCGCGCGCCGCCGCCGCACCAGCTGAATGATCTCGCGGGCCGCAAAGGGAATGTTGGTGCCCGGCCCGTAGATCGCGGAAACCCCCTTGGCCTTCATAAATTCGTAGTCCTGGGGCGGAATGACGCCGCCGCAGACCACGATGACCTCGCCCGCGCCCTCGCGCTCCAAAGCCGCAATCATCTGCGGCACCAGGGTCTTGTGGCCGGCCGCCTGGCTGGAGACGCCGATCACGTGGACGTCGTTCTCGACCGCCTGGCGCGCGGCCTCCTCCGGGGTCTGGAACAGCGCGCCGATGTCAACTTCGAAGCCGATGTCGGCGAAGCCGGTGGCGATCACCTTGGCGCCGCGGTCGTGGCCGTCCTGGCCCAGCTTGACCACCAGCATGCGCGGCCGCCGGCCGGTTTCCTCGGCGAAAGCATCGACCTCGCCCTGGATCCGCGCGAAGCTCTCGTCGCCATCGTAGGCGGCGCCGTATACTCCGGCGATGGTGCGCACCTCGGCGCGGTGGCGGGTGTAGACCTTTTCCAGCGCCGTGGTGATCTCGCCGACCGTGGCGCGCCGGCGCGCGGCCTCGACCGCCCGTTCGAGCAGGTTGATCTCTTGATTTCCCGCGGTCCCCTCGGCCGCTTCGGTGAGCGCCTCCAGCGCCGCCTGGCAGGCCGCCTCGTCGCGCGTCGTCCGTACCTGCTTGAGGCGCACGATCTGCTGATCGCGCACCGCGGCGTTGTCGATATCGCGAATTTCGATGTCGTCCTGGGTCTCGAGCCGGTATTTGTTGACCCCGACGATGACCTCTTCGCCACGGTCGATGCGCGACTGGCGCCGGGCCGCCGATTCCTCGATGCGCAGCTTGGGCATGCCGGTCGCCACCGCCTTGGTCATGCCGCCCAACTCCTCGACCTCGTCGATCAGCGTGCCGGCTTCGCGGATCAGGCTCGCGGTCAGGGTCTCCAGGTAATAGCTGCCGGCCAAGGGATCGACGACCTTGGTGACACCGCTCTCCTCCTGCAAGATCAGCTGGGTGTTGCGCGCGACCCGCATGGAGGTCTCGCTCGGCAGGGCGAGCGCCTCGTCGAAGGAGTTGGTGTGCAGCGACTGGGTGCCGCCGAGCACGCCGGCCAGCGCCTCGATCGTGGTGCGCACGATGTTGTTGTAGGGATCGTGCTCGGTCAGCGAGACGCCGGAGGTCTGACAGTGGGTGCGCAGCATTAGCGAGCGCGGGTCCTGGGCGCCGAACCGGTCGCGCATCAGATTGGCCCAGATGACACGCGCCGCGCGCAGCTTGGCGATCTCCCTGAAAAAATCCATGCCGAGGCAGAAAAAGAACGACAGCCGCGGCGCGAAGTCGTCGACCTCCAGGCCCTTGGCGAGCGCGGCGCGCACGTACTCGATGCCGTCGGCGAGGGTGTAGGCGAGTTCCTGCACGCAGGTCGCGCCCGCCTCCTGCATGTGATAGCCGGAGATCGAGATCGAGTTGAATTTGGGCATTTCGCGCGCGCTGTATTCGATGATGTCGGCGACGATGCGCATCGAGGGCACGGGCGGATAGATGTAGGTGTTGCGGACCATGAACTCCTTGAGGATGTCGTTCTGGATGGTCCCGGAGAGCGCGGCCGCGGGCACGCCCTGCTCCTCGCCGGCAACGATGAACATGGCCAACACCGGCAGCACCGCGCCGTTCATGGTCATGGACACCGACATCTTGTCGAGCGGAATGCCGTCGAACAGAATTTTCATGTCCTCGACGCTGTCGATGGCAACCCCGGCCATGCCGATGTCGCCG
>CAXMQD010000011.1:0-10881 GCA_964194965.1 uncultured Acidimicrobiia bacterium
GGCGTGGTCAACACCTTGCTGAGCGAGCAGGCACGTGACGCCTTCATCGAGGCCCAGGCCGGTGAACAAGATGTCGTCCGCACTCAATATGAAACGCATAAATCGGAGCGCGCTTCGCTGACCCTCGATGCGGCCCGGACCACCGGATATGACTGCGACTGGCGGAAATATGGGCCGCCACGGCCGAAGCTTCTCGGGACCAAAGTATTCGACGACTATGATCTGACCGAACTGGTGACGTGCATCGACTGGACTCCCTTCTTCCGCACCTGGGAATTGAAGGGAACATATCCGGCGATTCTCGACGATCCAGCGGTCGGCTCGGTGGCCCGCAATCTATTCGCTGACGCCCAAACCATGCTGCGGCGCATCGTCGACGAGCGGTGGCTGACGGCGCGCGCCGTCATTGGCCTGTTCCCCGCCAATTCGGTGGGAGACGATATCGAGGTTTATACGGACGACGGCCGCCGGGATGTGGCCGCCACCTTCCACTTCTTGCGCCAGCAGATGGTGAAGTCCAGCGGCCGCAGTAATCTTTGTCTGGCCGACTACGTGGCGCCGCGCGCCTCGGGCGTCCAGGACTATATCGGCGGTTTCGCGGTGACCGCGGGTTTTGGCATCGAGCAGCGGTTGGCCCAATTCGCCGCCGAGCACGACGATTATTCCGATATCCTGCTCAAGGCCCTGGCCGACCGGTTGGCGGAGGCCTTCGCCGAGCGCATGCACGAAAGGGTGCGTAAAGAGTTCTGGGCCTACGACCCGGGTGAGTCGCTCGGAAACCAGGCGCTTATCGGCGAGGCCTATCGCGGCATTCGCCCGGCGCCGGGCTATCCGGCGTGCCCCGACCATACGGAAAAAGGCGTTTTATTCGAATTGCTCGATGTCGGGCCGACGACCGGCATGGCGCTGACCGAAAGTTTTGCGGTAACCCCGACGGCGGCCGTTACCGGTCTTTATTTCGCCCATCCGGATTCACGATATTTCGGCGTCGGCAAGTTTCAACGCGACCAGGTAACGGATTACGCCGAGCGCAAGGGATGGCGGCTCGACGAGGCCGAGCGCTGGCTGGCCCCTAATCTAGGCTATATGCCCTCGTGACCCGAGCGGATCCCTGGCCCGTTGGCGGATCCGGGGGCTCGGGTAGGTTGCCTTGCGGTATCACCTCAGTGGGATGTGTCCGTGGCGGCACCCAGTGCCGGCCCGATCTCGGCGTTGATGACTAGGTCGGCCAAATCGTCGAGCCCGGTCGGCTCCCGATTGACGATCACCAGGGCGGCCCCGCTGTCTTTCGCGAGCGTCGGGAATCCCGCCGCCGGATAGACGACGAGTGACGATCCAATCGCCATGAACAGGTCGCAAGCCAGGGACTCCTCCTTGGAGCGCCGCATTTCGGCTTCGGGCATTGCCTGTCCGAAGGAGACAGTGGCGGTTTTGATCAACCCGCCGCAGTCCCCGCAAACCGGCAGGGCCTGGTTCGCCAGGAACGCCTTCCGGATCGGGTCGAGGTCGTATTCCCGGCGGCAATTTAGGCAATGGGCGTAGGTCGTGTTGCCGTGGAGCTCGATCACGCGGTCACTATGCACGCCCGAGGCCTGGTGCAGTCCGTCAATGTTCTGGGTGATCACGGCGGAGACCGTGCCCCGCCTGACAAGTTCGGCAATCGCGAGGTGGCCTTGGTTCGGCTCAGCCCCCGCCACCGTCTCGTGGGTGGCGAACTTGCGCCGCCAAGACTCGCGCCGGGCCGCCTCCGAGGTCATAAACTCCCGGAAGTCGATCGGGCGGTATTTCGACCAGATGCCGCCGGGGCTTCGGAAATCCGGAATACCCGACTCGGTGCTGATCCCCGCCCCGGTAAACACCACCGCCCGGCGGCTAGAGGCCAGCATCTGCCGCAGTTTCGCGACCCCGGCGTTATTCTCGAGTGAAACGGTCATGGCTTGGACAATACCTGCGGTGCGGACTCGGCGCGCGCCGTCGCAATCGGCATTTCAATGGTCACCCATTATTATCGAGATTTGGTATTAGTCGTCCGACGCCAGAATTTCAGCCACATCCACATGCCGGTTCTCGCGGACCGACTCGATTCCCGCCTTGACCACGGCCAGCGATTCCATCGCGCTCTCTCCGCCGACCTCCGGCGCGCCGTGTCCTTGCGCCGCCTCGGCCCACTCGATGAGTTGCTCGGCCAAGGTATCGACTTTTTCGACGGCGATGGCGGTCTGTCCGGATTCGCCTTGTTTCAAACAGCGAAGGCCATCGAACAGATTGTAGTAGGCGCTCATGCGCTTGCCGTAGACGTTCATCAAATAATACTCGGACGCGGAGGCATAGCTGGTGGAGAGCGACGACACCGCGCCGTTTTCATGGGTCATCATCAGCGTTCCCACGTCGGGATTGTCCCCCGGCAGCACCAATTGCGATGCCATGCCGGACACGGATCTGACCGGCCCCAGCAGCATCATCAGAACGTCGACATAGTGCAGGCCGATTTGCAGCATCACGCCGCCCGGCATGCCCTCCGCCGTGTAGCGCCAATGACCCGGTTCGAACTTGCCTTCGCGATCGCGGCTGATATTCGCTTCCGCCTGCACCAGCGTCCCGAATTCTCCGGCGCCGATGCGTTCTTTGATCCAGCGGAAGTGGCCTTCCCGGCGGCGTTGATAGCCGACCGCCAAAACGACGCCGGCGTCCTTGCAAACCTTGGTAATCGCCCGCGCCTCTCCGATGGTGTTGGCCACGGGCTTGTCCAGAAACACATGTTTGCCGGCCTGGGCGGCGGCGCGGGTGGTTTCCAGGTGTACGTGGTTGGGCGTGGTATTGATGACGCCCGCGACCTCCGGATCGGTCAGAACCTCGTCCAAATTGGCGGCGGCGCGGCAATCGAATTTTTCGGAAAAAGCCCTGCGCTTGTCTTCCGAGCGGGTAAAGCAGGATACCACCTGGACCCGGCCGCGGGTGCGCGCCGCCGCATCGGCCAGGACGTCCGACCACCACCCGATGCCGATGGATGCGACCCTGAATGGGGATTGGCTCATGGATTCGACTCCTTGGCGTGCGATGCGATCTTGTTGCGATTGGATTTCAAGGACCAAACGATGGACAGAACCGACAGGCACAGGAAGGTGAAACTGATGGGCGATTCGAAAAAGATCGATACATCGCCCTTGGACGCGATCAAGGCTACCCGCAGATGTTCCTCCAACTGGCCGCCTAGTACCAGGGCCAGCAACATCGGCACCACCGGCATATCCAGCCAGCGCATGGCGAGTCCGACAAAACCGAAGAACAGCATCACGTAGACATCGAAGAAATTGTTGCGGAGCGCGTAGCTGCCGATCACGCATAACACGGCGATCGTCGGCATCAACAAAGCGCGCGGTGTCGCCAACAGCTTGACCAGCACGCGCAACCCTAGGATCGCGATGATGAAATTGAAAATATTGGCCCAGAAAAAAGAAAAGATGACGCCGTAGGCAAAGTCGCCACGCTCCATGAACAACAGCGGCCCCGGCGCCAGGCCGTGAATCATCAGGGCGCCGATTAGGATCGCCGTCACCGGGTCGCCTGGGATACCGAGCGTCATCATCGGGATCAGCGCGCCGCCGGTAACCGCGTTGTTGGCGGATTCCGGTGCGGCAACGCCCTCGGCGCAGCCCTGTCCGAAGCGCTCCGGATTCTTGGACACCTTGCGGCTGCCATCGTAACTGATGAAGGCGGCGATGGGGCCGCCGGCACCGGGCAGCATGCCCAGGAACGCGCCGGTCATCGATCCGATAAACACCGGCATCCGAATCGCTTTCAAATCGGAAAGGCGCGGCAACACGGAGGTGAGTTTGGCCTGGGCCTGCCGACCGGTCTGGTTGCTCATCAAGTTGTCGACCAATTGCGGAATTGCGAACAGCCCGATCATGGCGGTCAGGAAATGCACCCCCGCCATCAGGTTGGCTTGGCCGAAGGTGAACCGCTGCGTGCCCATGACCGGGTCCTGGCCGATGGTGACCAGCGCAAGGCCAAGGGCGGCGGATAGCAGCCCCTTGATCAGCGAACCGGCGGCGAAGCTGCAGATGATGGTCAGGCCGAAAAACACCAGGCTGAACATGTCCTCGGTTCGAAATTCCAGGGCCACGTCGGCCAACAGCGGCGCGATGAAAAACAAACAAAGGAAGCTAAACAGACCGCCGATGAAGCTGGCGGTGATGGCGATGCCCAGCGCCCGGCCGGCCTCACCCCGGGCCGCCATGGGAAAGCCGTCGAGTGCCGTGGCCGACGCCGACGGCGTGCCCGGAATGTTCAACAGAACGGCGGAAAAACTGCCTCCGGTCATGCCACCCACATATAGCCCCAGCAGAAGCGCGATGGAAATGTCGGCCGGCAGAACGAAGGTGGCCGGCAGCACGACGATGATGCCGGTACTAATGGTCATGCCGGGAATCATGCCGACCAACAGTCCAACGAAGACGCCGATGCCGGTGGACGCCAACACCAGGAAACCGCTGGCCTGGGCCAGCCCAATCAAGGCGTCCGGATTCACGCCACGATTCCCGCCAGCAGGCCCCGGGGTAGGATCACGCCGAACCCGTATCGGAACAGGGCATAGAGCAGAACCGTGGTGCCAACCGCGCCGCCACCGACCCACATCGGTCGCCGTTCCCCGAACAACACCATCATGACGGCGAAAAACGGCGCGGTCGCCAGGATGAACCCAAGACCCGGCATGACGGCCAGATAGCCGACAAAGGCGGCCAGGGCCCAAACGGCGCGGCGGTTTCGACCGGTTCCAGTCGGTGTCGGCGCTGGCGCCGGCGCCGGCGCCGGCTGCCGCAACGCCTGCACCAGCAGCCAGGCCGACAGCGCCAGAATAATCACCGTGTTGATCCAGGGGAAGAACGACGGGCCCGGCGTATTGGGCAGGGTTCGAGTCGGAAGATTGGCCGTCAGCACGCCATACAAGATGGCGCAGGCGATCAAAACCACCGCGGCGATGATGTTTTTTCGTCGCATCGAGCGTCGGGCCACCCTGCCCAGTTAAATTCGTTTCGGCGTCTCCGCGGCAGCAAGGGCCGATACCAGGGAGCCATGCCGCGGCGACCTGGCTTGGTCCGGAACCCAGCCGAATCCCGAAGATTCTCGGGCCGGGGTTCCCGCCGTCGCAGGGTTACCGATTCCGCAATCGCCGGCCAAAAAAGACGGCCCGCCATGAGCGTTGGCGGGCCAAACCGGCGATGTTCATTTCGACTGATAGAGCCCCGCGCTCTTGAAGATCGCTTTCACCTTGGCGTCCTCCTCGGCCAGGAAGGTCGCGAAGGCTTTTTCGTCCGTGGGGGCGACGGTGAACCCCTTCTTTTTCGCAAGACCCATAAAGGCCTCCGACCGGGCCGCCTGGGCCATGGCGTCGGCCAACTTTTCCTTGACCGCGTCGGGCGTACCTTTGGGCACGGACAGACCGCGGAATAGGTCCAGTTCCGCGTCAAAACCCAGTTCCTTGGCCGTCGGCACGTCCGGGAACAGGGGATTGCGCTCGGCCGTCGGCATGGCCAGGAGCTTCAGTTTGCCGGCCTTGGTCAGATTCACCGCGCCGGTCAGGGGCGCGATCATGGCGTCGGCCTCGCCGTTCAGAACCGATTTGTTTCGACCCTTGATGCCCTTGGGCAGATGAATGACCTCGCAGCCGGCCGCGTTCATCAGCATGATCGCGGCGGCATGGGTCGAACTGCCGGTGCCGGAGTTGGCGACCTTCAAGGTGCCGGGCGCGGCTTTGCAGTCGGTCACGAAGTCAGCAAAGCTGTTCCACTTGGAATCGCCCTTGACCGCGAACGGCTGCGGTTGGAATTCGACGCGGCCGATGTAGTCCATGGCGTCATAGCCAAATTCCGTGTTGCCGAGGTTCGTGGTGGTCAGGACCGAGGTGGAGTTCCACGCGATCGTATGACCGTCCGGCTTGGCGTTGGTAAGGTAGGTGTAGGTGATGGCCCCGCCGCCGCCAGGCTTGTTTATCGGCGTCAGGGGCACGCCCAGCACTTTGGACATTTCCTTGGCCAGCAGCCGGCCTTCGATATCCGCGCCGCCGCCGGCGCCGAAGGGAATGACGAACTCAATGGGCCCGTCGGGAAACGCGAACGCCGGAACCGCCGTCGTAACAACGCCGAGCGCCAGGACCCCGGCCAAGGCTTGATGTAGATACTTCATGATGCTTCTCCCTATTTTTTTAACCGAACCCAATTTTATTGCTGTGTTGCGCCGACCGCTGAAATCGCCGCCTTGGCGATATCTTCGTCCTGTTTCCAATCGCCGCCGCTGACCCCGATGCCGCCCAGGCACTGGCCGTCGACGATGATCGGGAACCCGCCCTCCATCGCGGTCCAGCGGGCCGGGCCGGCGGCCAGCGACAGTCCGATGGCGTGCAGGGTGTCCAGATCCTGACCCTGCGCGCCCTTGGTCATGGTCGGGCGTTTGTTGGAGGCCGATGTCACCGCCTTTGTGGTCGACGAATGCACGGTGTGAAACCGGCCCCCGTCCATGCGTTCCAATACCAGCATATGACCGCCGGCATCGACGATGGCGACGGTGACGGCGATACCGAAATCCTCGGCTTTGGCGATGGCCGCCGCCAGCATGGACTTGGCGCCCCCGGTGGTCAGGCGTTGGCTCGCGGCGAATGGCATCGTGAAAAGGCCTCCAAAAAATTATTGGATTGATTCCGATATTCGAAAATCTAGCTAAATCCATGGAACCCGTCAAAGGCGCTCGGAGGGAGATCGCGCCGCGCCTTTTATGATTTATCGGCATTGAAGCAGGAGGATTTGGAATTTTTCATCATATTGGCCCGCGTGTAGCTTGCCGGGAACGAAACCGATCTCAAGATTGGTTGCGCTGAGACCGAAACCTGCGACACATCGTCATACCCTTGGATCACCACCTGGGATGGGAATATGGACCGGATCAACATGGGCATTGTCGGCACTGGCTGGTGCGGCGGCATCCGCGCCGTGGCCTGCGCCGCCAATCCGCTAGTCAATGACCTGCACATCGCGGAAACCAATCCCGAGCGGCTGGCCGAGGTGCGGGCGCAAGTCGGCGCCGCCACCGCCACCGCGGATTACCGCGAGCTACTGGCGCGCGACGACATCGATGCGATCATCGTCTCCGCGACCCCGGAAACCACCCACTACCCCTTGACCAAGGAAAGCCTGCTCGCGGGCAAACACGTGTTTCTGGAAAAACCCCTGGCATTGACGCTGGGCGAGGCCGACGAACTGGTGGCGCTGGCGAAGGACAGGAACCTCAAGTTCACCATCGGATACTCCCAGCGCTTCAACCCAAAATACGCTTACGTGAAAAAGTGTTTCGAGGACGGCACATTGGGGGAACCGGTGACCGCGTTGGTCAGCCGGCACATCACGCGCAACCTGGGCTCCAAGATCGGCGGACGAATCAAGCTTTCGCCGGCGGCGATGGAGGCGACTCACGATATCGATTTCGTGCTCTGGTGCCTGGCGCCGGCGAAACCGGTCAAGGTCTATTCGCAAACCGTCAGCAAGGTCATGCATGCCACTCACGGCGTCGAGGATTGCCAGTGGATCATGGTCACCATGGATAACGGAACCGTTTTCACCATCGGCGCCGGCTGGATCTTTCCGCCGGCATACCCGAATTTTTCGTCGACCTGGATCGAGATCGTCGGTTCCAAGGGGGCGCTCCTGATCGACGACACCCACAAGGACGTGATCCGCTCGCGCATGGACGGCGGTATCGACTTTCCCATGTCGACCATGCCGGGCGAAAAAGTCGGCCACGTCTATGCCGGACCCATGGAGGCGGAGACCAATCATTTCGTCACCGCCGTAGCTCTGGATCAACCGGTTCTAGTGACCCCGGAGCAGGCGCGTCAGGTGATGGCGGTTTACATCGCCGCCGACCTTTCGGCGGCGCGCGGCGAACCGGTCGCTCTGCCGCTGAACGGCGACCCGGCGACCTTGGGGGCCGTTGCCTGAGCGGCGGATGACCTCGAATCCCACCATCATTCGTTTCGGCGGATACCAGCCCCCCGCTTCGGTCCATACCCGGGGCGCCCAAGCGTTCGGCGAGCACCTGAGCCGCCGCCTCGGCGCGGCCGTCCGGTTCGAATTGACGGGCAACGTGATCGATCTGGGGCGCCCGGCACGGGACCTGCTTGCCATGGTCGAAACCGGCGAGCTGGACCTCTGTTATTTCTCCGCCAGTTACTTGGCCGAACGTGTGCCCGAAATGGCGCTTCTAGACCTGCCGTTCACTTTCAGCGACCGGGCGGAGGTCTACGGCATTCTCGACGGGCCGTTGGGAGGTTATCTGGCCGACCGCCTCGAGGCCGCGACCGGGTATCGGCTGCTGGGGTTTTGGGACAACGGGTTTCGCCACTTTTCCAACAGCGTGCGTCCCATCCGCCAACCGGAGGATTGCCGGGGATTGCGCATCCGCACGCTGTTCAGCGACGCCCATCAAGAGGTATTTCGCGTCCTCGGATTCGATCCGGTCGCGCTCGACGTAAAGGACCTGTTAGCGGGAATCGAGGATGGGACCGTGGTCGCCCAAGAGAATCCCCTGACCAACATTCTCAATTTCGACATTCACCTCAAGCACCGCTACATCACCTTATCCGGCCATTTCTTCGGCGCCGCCGCCCTGCTGTGCAACGCCGAATCCCTGGAACGATGGCCGGAAATGGTACGAACCGCGGTCCTGGACTCCGCGGCGGCGGCGACCGCCGGACAGCGCCGGCTCGCCGGTGTCGAAGACGACGAAATTCTCAAGTTGCTCAACAAGGCCGATGTGGAAATCGTCGAGCTCGGGACCGCCGAGCGGCAACGCTTCGCGGACGCCGTGCAGCCCCTGATCGAAGCCCAGCGCGCTCGTTTCGGAGACGCGCTGTTCCGGCATTTGGCGTAGATACGCGCACTTGCGAAAGGAGACAGGACCCTAACGAGGCGCCAGCCAAGCCAGCAGGACAGCGACGGTCGCGATCGAAATTCCGGTGGAGATCAATGTCGCGGAGGTGGCCCGGGCCACGTAGAGTCCGTATCCCCGGGAATAAATAAACACATTCGCGCCCGTGGGCATCGCCGCCGCCAGGGTCGCGACCGCGGCCCAGAGAGGATCGATCTGGACCACCATGGTCGCCAAGATCCAAACCACGGCCGGGAGTACGAACAGCTTCAAAACGACGATCGCCATGCTTTCTTCGAGCCTCCCGGCGAGCCGGTATTTTGCCAGCGACGCCCCGAGGGCAAAAAGCGCCGTCGGTGCGGCCGCGGTTCCCAGGAGCTCGGCGAAACGGTCAACCGGCGTCCAGAACGGAATATCGATTTGCCGCCAGGCCAGTGCGATGATGATGGCAACGACCACCGGGTTTCGGACCAGAGTGGCGGCCGACGATCGGACGACGTTCCGCAAGCCGCCTTTTTTTCCACGTCCGATTTCGACGAATATGGCCGTGCAGGTGATCAGGAACGGATTGTGAAATCCGACGATCAGCAGGATTGGCACCAGTCCCGCGTCGCCGAACACGGCATGGACCATGGGTATCCCCAGCATGACCGTGTTCCCGTACATCGACCCCATGCCGAAGATTGCCAATTCGTCGGCCGGCAAGCGGAACATCGAGCGCCCGACCGCGTAGGCCAGCATGAAGGTGATGAAGCAGCCGCCGAAATAGGCGACCAGAATGGCCAGATCGCCGGCTTCGGGCACCGCGCTCCGCATGACCGTGCGAAACAGAAGAACCGGGATCGCTACGTAAAAAACAAAGTTGGCGAGGCCGTCGATTCCCGCCTCATCCATAATTCGGCTGCGCCCGACCAGATAGCCGCAAATCACAAGTCCGAATACCGGTAGCGCGATCTCGAGCGTCGTCTCCATATCCGTTAGCCGAGCCCGGAATAGGTGACGGATGCCGATCCAACGTCGATGCTTGCGACCGAGGCCCGAAGCGCCTCGACGAATTCACGGGTGATCTGCGAGCTGGTCACGCCAGTCGGAAACAACAGCCCGTATTCGAACCGGATCGCCGGCTCGAACTGTCTGGCGACAATGCGGTCGCCGAAGGTTTCGGCAATGAACGGGTGTACGATGGAGACCCCGATCCCCGTTGCCACCATGTTACAGACCATGATCGTGGACTGCGCCTCGATTCCGATTTTCCGGCGGATGCCGAGGCGTCCGAAAAGTTCATCGGTGCGGTAACGGAACAGCGCGCCCGGTTCCACGGATATAAACTGCTCTGCCTCGAGATCTTGGGCGTGGATGATTTTCTTCTTCGCCAAGGGGTGATCGGGCGGTGTCACGCAAACCGCGTCGACCCCGCATAGTGGCTCGATATCGATGGATTCATGCTCGATCGGCAGGGTCGCCAGGCCGAAATCGTACCGGGCGGCGGCGATGCCCTTTTCGATGTCTTGGCGCACGCCCACGTCGATCGAGATTTTCACTTGCTTGTGCCGGGCCTTGATCACCGCAACGGTTTCCGGCAGCAGGCCGTATCCCAATGCCGGCATTGCGATGATTCGCAGCGTGCCGGTACCCAATGTTTGAATGTCGCGCGCGGTCGCCGAGATTTGGTCGATGCCGGCCAGAACCTTTTCCGCCACCGTAAAAAACTGTTGGCCTTCCGGCGTGATTAGCAGGCGGCCATGGCGGCGATCGAATAAATTGAAACCTAGTTCCCGTTCAAGTTGCGTCACCAACCGGCTGACGGCGGATTGCGTCAGGCCCATGAGTTCGGCGGCGTGGGTCGTCGTCCCGCGGGCCAGAACCGCCCGCATGGCCTCCAGCTGTCTGAGCTTCATGCTTCGCCTCCTTGTCCGCAAGGGGTCGAACTGAACGGCCCCTTTTGGTATTCTCCAACCGCAT
>CAXMQD010000012.1:0-1629 GCA_964194965.1 uncultured Acidimicrobiia bacterium
CAAGGCGGGCGCCAGCACCATCAACATTCCCGACACCGTCGGTTACACCGTGCCGGCGGAGTTCCATGCGCTGATCACCATGCTGTTCGAGCGGGTGCCGAACCTCGGCAAGGCGACGGTCTCGGTGCATTGCCACAACGATCTGGGCCTGGCGGTTGCCAATTCCCTGGCGGCGGTGGTGGCCGGGGCGCGTCAAGTCGAATGCACCATCAACGGCATCGGCGAGCGGGCCGGCAACGCGGCCATGGAGGAGATCGTCATGGCGCTGCGCACGCGCCGCGACATCATGCCCCAAGGCACCGGCGTCAAGACCGAGCTGATCACCAAGGCCTCGCGCCTGATCTCGGCGATCACCGGCTTCGCGGTCCAACCCAATAAGGCGATCGTCGGAGCCAACGCCTTCGCCCACGAGGCCGGCATCCACCAGGACGGCATGCTCAAGCACAGCGGGACCTACGAGATCATGACCCCGGAATCGGTCGGACTGGGTCGTTCGAGCTTGGTCATGGGCAAGCACTCGGGGCGCCACGCCTTCAAGGCCAAGCTGGCGGAGCTGGGCTATGGCGAGCTCACGGACAATGCGATCCAGGACGCCTTCGTGCGCTTCAAGGATCTCGCCGACAACAAGAAGGACATCTACGACGAGGACATCATGGCGTTGGTCGACGACGCGGCGGTGCGCCATAACGATCAGATCCGCTTCGTCTCGCTGCAGGTCGTTTGCGGCTCCAAGGGCCCGCAGACGGCGGAGCTGGAGCTCGAGGTCGACGGCGAAAAGAAGACCGCCAAGGCCGAGGGCAACGGCCCGGTCGACGCGCTGTTCGCGGCGATCAAAAAAATCTACCCGCACCAGACCAGCCTGCAGCTTTACCAGGTGCACGCGGTGACCGAGGGCACCGACGCGCAGGCCGAGGTCACGGTGCGGCTCGAGGAAAACGGCAAGACGGTCAACGGGCGGGGCGCCGACTACGACACCCTGGTCGCGTCCGCACGTGCCTACGTCAACGCGCTCAACAAGCTGTTGGTCAAGCGCGAAAAATCAGCTCCCGCCGCGATGTCGGCGTGAGTCTGAAAGGAATGTTTTGAACTTGCCGCGGCTGGCGGCCGAAACCAAACGACGCCAGCCGCGGTATCGGATGAAGCCTTACAGGACCTAAGGGGTATTCGATGTTTTCAGGTTTGCTTGGTATGCTATCCGCCGACATGGCGATCGATCTCGGAACCGCGAACACGCTCGTCTATGTCAAGGGCCGCGGCATCGTTCTGAACGAACCCTCCGTGGTGGCTATCGCCGAAATCAAGGGCAAGAAACAGGTCCTGGCGGTCGGCGACGAAGCCAAGCTCATGCTTGGCCGCACGCCCGGCAACATCCAGGCGATCCGGCCCTTGCGCGATGGTGTCATCGCCGACTTCGATGTCGCCGAGGAGATGATCAAGCACTTCATTCGCAAGGTGCACAATCGGCGCAGCTTCGCGACCCCTCAGGTGATCGTCTGCGTGCCCTCGGGGTCGACCGCCGTCGAGCGCCGCGCGATTCAGGAATCGGCCGAAAGCGCGGGCGCGCGCCGGGTGTTCCTGATCGAAGAGCCGATGGCGGCCGCGATCGGCGCCGGGTTGCCGGTCACCGAA
>CAXMQD010000013.1:0-1651 GCA_964194965.1 uncultured Acidimicrobiia bacterium
AGGGAACTTGCAGGGAATTCGTCCACGTGAAATTCGCCGGTCGTGAGCCGGATTGAGTCGGGCCATGGAAACTGGTTTGCACCCTAGCCAAGGGTCCAGTCTCTTGATGGTTCGGGTCCGGTACGGGTTCCTCACCAGGCACGGTTTCAATGCCGCGTGCGGCATGGTGCGGCAACCCCTATATCACAATCTGCCGGTGATGCGATAGCATGGCTTGGGCCCGGCCGGTAGGCCCCTGGTGGCAACCGATCCGGCGGCGGGTACGGGGGCAAGCACAGACGCCGCTCTTGCGATCAAAATGCGAATGTCGCGACAGGGCGGGCGCCGCGAGCCGCAACCCCTCACGCCAAGCCGAAGGCCTCGAGGATGAAGGTGTATTCCTCGGCGGTCTCGTGGAGGCTCTCGTAGCGGCCCGACTTGCCGCCGTGGCCGGCGCCCATGTTGGTCTTGAGCAAAAGCGGGTTGCCGTCGGTCCTGTGTGCGCGCAGCCGGGCGACCCACTTGGCCGGCTCCCAGTAGGTCACCCTGGGGTCGGTCAGGCCGGCGGTCACCAGCATCGCCGGGTAGGCCTGGGCGGCGACGTTGTCGTAGGGGCTGTAGGCGCGGATCGCCTCGAAGGCCGCCTGGTCGGCGATCGGGTTGCCCCACTCGGGCCACTCGATCGGGGTCAGCGGCAGGGTGTCGTCGAGCATGGTGCCGAGCACGTCGACGAAGGGCACGTGGGCGACCACGGCGCGCCACAGCCCGGGGTAACGGTTGGCCATGACGCCCATCAGCGTGCCGCCGGCGCTGCCGCCCGAGATCGAGATCCGGCCCGGCGCGGCGTAGCCCTGGTCGATCAGGTATTCGGCGCAGGCCGCGAAGTCGGCGAAGGTGTTCTCGCGCCTGGTCAGCTTGCCGTCCTCGTACCAGCCGTAGCCGAGCTCGTCGCCGCCGCGCACGTGGGCGATGGCATAGGCGAAGCCGCGGTCGAGCAGGGAGAGCCGGGCGGTCGAGAATCCGGGGCTCATGCCGAACCCGTAGGCGCCGTAGCCGTAGAGGTGCAGCGGGCCCCGGCCGTCCTTGGCGAAGTCGTTGCGATAGACGATGGAGATCGGGATCGCCACGCCGTCGGGCGCCGGCGCCACGAGGCGCTCGGTCACGTAGCGGGACTTGTCGTAGCTGCTCGGAATCTCCTGCACCTTGAGGGTGGTGAGCTTGCGCGTCGCCAGGCGGTAGTCGTAGACCGTGCCCGGCGTCACCATGGAAGTGTAGGAGAGCCGGATCGTCGAGACCTCGAACTCCGGCGTGTCGCCCAGGCCAGCGGCATAGGCCGCCTCGGGGAAGGCGACAAGATGCTCCGCGCCGTCGTAGCGCCGCACCCGCACCTGGTCGAGGCCATCGATGCGCTCCTCGATCACCATGAAATCCCGGAAACAGGTCACGCCCCGCAGGTAGTGGCGCTCGCTTCCGGCGATCAGCTCGCGCCAGTTCTCCCGGCCCGGCGTGTCGAGCGGCGCGTCGACCATGCGGAAGTTCTTGTGCGTGTCGTTGGTGCGGATGAAGAAGCGGTCGCCGGCGTGCTCCAGCTCGTACTTGTGGCCCGCCTGGCGCGCGGCGATCAGCCGCGGCTCCGCCGCCGGTTGGTCCGCCTCGAGCACGCGCAGCTCGC
>CAXMQD010000014.1:0-4752 GCA_964194965.1 uncultured Acidimicrobiia bacterium
CGCAGCACGCCGATGTCGCGCACCCGCACGACCGCATCCGGCGTCACCTTGACCGGCATGTCGAGGATGTCGTCGAAAGTCTCGAACAGGCCCGGCAGCCGAATCGCGAAGCGGCCGCGCCCGGTATCCATGCTGCCCGCCGCCACGACCCGGTTCGAGCGCGACACCGCGTCGATGATGTCGGCCGCGTTCAGGTCATAACTCTCCAGGATCAGCGGATCGATGACGATCTCGACGACTTCGTCCCGGTCGCCGGCGATCTGCGCCTTGAGCACGCTGGAAATGCCTTCGATGTCGTCGCGCAGGCCTCGGGCCAGGCCGAGCAAGGCGCGCTCCGGCAATTCGCCCGAGAGCGTCACCACGATGATCGGGAACAGGCTCAGGTTGATCTCATGGACGGTCGGCTCTTCGGTGTCGTCGGGCAGCTCGGGCTTGGCCAGATCGACCTTTTCACGCACGTCCGTCAGCGCCAGGTCGGCGTCGAAGCCGGCGTCGAACTCGAGCACGATGTTGGCGCCGCCCAGGAACGACGTCGAGCGCATCACGTCGACGCCCTCGATGTCCCGCAGCTCCTGCTCCATCGGCCGGACCAACAAGCGCTCCGCGTCGGCGGGAGAGATGCCCTCGTGGCTGAGATTGACGTAGAGGATCGGAATATTGACGTCCGGTTCGGCTTCCTTGGGGATTGTGACGTAGGTGTAGGCGCCAGCGATCAGAATCAGGATCAGGGCCGCCACCACCGTGCGCGCCCGGCCGATCGCGGCATCGATCAAGGCGCTCACGAATTGCCCTTGGACTCGGGGGTCGGGTTGGTCTCGTCGATCGGATGCACGGTTTGTCCCTCGGCAACAAAATCCTGACCCACGGTGATCAGGGTGATTCGTTCGGGCAGGCCGCTCAGCCAGACCCCGTCGGTGCCGTCGCCGATAATCCGGACTGGGTGGAAGCGCACCCGGTTGTCCGGGCCGAGCGTCTTGACCCCGATCGCCCCTTCGTCGGTCAGGGTCAGGATCGCCGGTGACACCCGGTGCGCGGCGACCTCGCCGAGCGGCAAGCGGATCTCGGCGGTGATGCCGTCGGGAATTTCCGCGGCCGGGTTGGGCAGTTCGACCTCGACGCGGAAGGTGCGGGTCCTGGCTTCGGCCTCGGCGGCGATGAAGCGGATCCGGCCCGTAACCTCGCGGCCACCGATCAAGGCGACCCGCGCCGGCGCCCCGACCGCGATCCGGCCACGGTTGCGCTCGCTGATCTGGCCGACGGCGAGTATCGGATCGAGATCGATAATACGGGCGACCGGGTCGCCCTTTTCGATGAATTCGCCGATCTCGGCCGCGCGGGCGACCACCATGCCGTCGAACGGCGCCCGGATCGTGGTATTGCGCAGCGCGACCCGGGCGCGGGTGACGGCGGCTTCGGCGGCCTCAAACGCGGCCTTGGCGGCGGCCAACTGGGTCTCGGCGCGGTAGCCTTTCTTGGACAGGCGCAGCGAGGCATCGTATTCGATCTCGCGCTGTGCCCGCAGTGCCTTGGCCTCGGCGAGGCGGGCCGGGCGGTCCTCGGGCGACAGCCGGGCGAGGACGGTGTCCTTCTCTATCCGTTCGCCCTTTTCGACTTTCAGCTCGATGATGCGGCCGTAGGTCTCGGCCTTGACGTCGACCTTGCGCTCGGCCTCGGTGCGGCCGCGCAGGATCACCTCGGTCTGACGCGGCAGGGCGATCAGCGTGCGGACCCGGACCGTTGGCACGATTTGGGCCGTGGCGAGATCGGCCGGCGGCTTGCGGGCGGCCTCCGGGCCGTCGCCCGGGTCGATCTGGCCCGATACGACCCAGCCGGCCGCGGCCAAGGCGAGAGCGCCCGCGATGAGATAAGACTGTTTCATGCCCGGCACCGCTACTCGGCGACCAGGCGGTCTTGTTCGGCGACCGCATCCAAGAGGTCCGCGCGATTCGCGACCAGGTAGTCCCGGGCCGTGGTGTAGACCGCGAGGCCCAGGCCGTGGACGAAGACCGCGCCCGGTGGACTGGAACTCAAGTCGCAGGCCTCCATGCGGGCCAGACAGTCTTGATACCAAACGATGCGGCCGTCGATGAGCTCGGCCAACCGGGTCGTCTCGACCAAATGGCCGAGGAACAAGATGAACAGGAAATCCGAGCGGGTTTTGTCACGCGCCGGCGGCGCCATCAGCGCCAGATGCAGGGCCTGGAGACCATCTTCGGTGAGCGCGAAAACCTTTTTGTCAGGGCGCTTTTCCTGGGCCAATGCGCGGCCGGTAACCAAGCCCTGACGCTCGAGTCCGGTCAGCGCCGGGTAGATGGCCCCGAAACTGGCCTCGTGGATGTGGCCGAGCGGGCCTTCCTCGAAGGCTTTCTTGATCTCATAACCACTGGCTTCGCCGCGGCTGAGCGCGCCGAGGCAGAGGGTTTTCACGTCCATTTCCGGCTCCCTGTATCTATACCGTCTATATATATCATTCCGGCATATATGTGCCACCGGTATATCCGGCCGATATAAGCATGGCTGCCCTGCAGTGAGCGTATGGTGGCGTTTGGGAGTGCGCTGATCCGACGGAATAATTAATAAAATCAAAAACTTAAGAAGTAATTCCGAAATCAGTAGGATACCCAATGGGCAGTTTCGGAGAGCTTGGATTGAGTTCGGGTTTCGACGTCGTGACCTCGACGGCACCAATGTTGCCGGCCTCGTAGCTATCGATCCAGCCCGATCACCCCGACGCCGGTCCCGACGGCCCGATGCCGCTGCCTAGTGAGCCGCTCTGGCCTATCAAATGATCCCCATAAGATCGGATTATGCTCAAAGTTGGTCGCGCGCCGGGCCCCGGCGGGCGCCGCACGGCACGCCCATTCCAGGCTTAAAAACCCCCTACTTCATTGAAATAATTCAGATAATCGAGAAAAGATCTCGATTCTCAAAGGACCAGCCGGCCTCCGCGGGCGGTTAGACCTGTGGATCGTAGGCGGATTGGTCGAATTGGAGGGCGCGCCATCCTTCCCCGGCGGCGACCAGGCAGGAGGTCCCATTCGGGTTGGACAGAATGATGGTCCAGGTGCCGCCGTCGCCAGTGGTCAAAACCTCGACCATGCCGCCGGTGGAGGTGACGCCGATCGCTACCGGCGCCTCCTTGTATTTCTGCGCCAGGTGCCCGATTACCCGGGCGCGCTGGTCGCATTGTTGAGCCTGGGCCGGGGCTTGGGTTTGGGCCGTGGTCTCCGGAGCGCTCAATATCGCGGCCGCGGCAAAAGCGGGCGCACCAATCCACATTAATTTTTTCACTGCTGACATCCCCGCTTTGCCGGTTCGCGTGACGAAATCCCGGGCTCGGCTGGTCCGAGCCATCAAACAGGGTTAACCGGATTGCTTAAGAAATGGTTAATTAGTCGAAAAATCCGATCGCCACCCGGCGGCGGCGCGCCCTGCTTTGGGACGTGCCGGGCGGCCCGGGTTTCGAATTGACTCAATCGGAAACGGTCGCGATTGAGGTGCCATCCGTGGCGCCTCGCTTCCAAATGGAAACGGCCGCCCCGAAATCGGCGCGGCCGAACCAGTTCAGACGGGAATTCGGATTAGCAGGCCGTGTTGGACTCGAGGCAAGCGGCGGCCTCGGTCATCTCGTTTTCGACTGCGTTGCTCAACAACCCGGCGGCGGTAATGATGCCGGCCGCAATGAAAGCGAGCAATAATGCGTATTCGACAGAGGAAATACCACTCTCGTCGCGCCAGAGCCCTGCTAAAACCCGTTTTGTATTTTTCACTGTTCAATCCTTCGTTAATAAATTCTCTAAGTGTAAATATATATGGTTAATAAGACTTGCGCAATCGCCTCAGCACTGGCGGGAAAGGGAGTTTCGGCGGTCCGTGTGAGCCGTGATGGAGGGGCGGTTTTAATAAAAAATAAGATTTCAAAAGGAGTTACGTAGTAAATAAAAATGGTTAATGTTATAAAGTTAACTATATATAAAAAAAATCAAGTTAACTATTTTCCGAAATACAATAATTATTGATTTTTCCGAAAATACAATATACATTCTCCTCACACTTACTTACAGGAATTCACGGGCTCAATGTTGGGTACCAATCAGGGGAGAACACGATATGACTAAGTTTCTGAGCAATCTTTGGAATGACGAGAGTGGCATTTCTTCGGTCGAATATGCGTTGCTTCTGGCCTTCGTGGCTGCGGGCATCATCCTGGCCGCTGGCGAACTCGCCGACGCGGTCGAAGGCGAAATGTACCAGGCGGCGGACTGCATCACGAATGGTACCGCCGGGACTTTGTGTTAACCAATCCCGTAATCGATTCCGCTGCAAGCTGCTAGCGGTTGGAATTAGAACTCCCGGCGGCTTTGAGTCGCCGGGAGGGTGGCTAGGCTGCAACCAAGTTGCAGCCTGGCCCCTTCTTTCTGGTGCCCATCAAGGGAGCAATGGTAATGCGGATAGTTCTTAGCAATCTTTGGAATGACGAGAGCGGCATTTCCTCGGTCGAGTATGCGCTTCTGCTCGCCTTCGTTGCGGCCGGTGTCATTATCGCCGCCGAGGTGTTGAGCGACGCGGTTACGAACGAGATGGAAGACGCCGCCGGCTGCATCGAGGACGCCGTCGTCTGCTAGTCAGGTGGACGAGCGGCCAGTCCGCTCATCGCTCGATACCATTTTGGAAATTCGGGGTTCCATCCCGGATAGTTTTTGAACGGCTTCGCCCGGCAATGGCCGGGGAAACGCTGTCCAGGCCTTATCC
>CAXMQD010000015.1:0-16671 GCA_964194965.1 uncultured Acidimicrobiia bacterium
TCTCGACAGCGGCTTGCTGCCGCTGCTGACCCTGCTCGCCATGTCGGCCTTCCTGCCGGTCTCCGAGATCGCCAACGTCGGCCGCCAGTTGGCCGAAACCCTGGGTGCGACCCGGCGGGTTTACGCGGTCCATGACGAGCCGGTCACGATCGAGGACGGCCCCGGCGTGGCGCCCGCCCCCCAGCTCGCCACCCAGCCCACCACCCAGCCCACCGGCGCGCGCGGCGGGCTGGGGGGCGAGCTGGGGGGCGGGGCGGTGATCGAGGTCGAGGCGGTCGATTACAGCTACTTTGGCGCCAACCGCCCGGCGCTGTCGCAAGTCTCGTTTTCGGTACCGGCGGGCGGCACGCTCGCCCTGGTCGGGCCCTCGGGCGCCGGCAAAACGACCTTGGCGCAGTTGATGATGCGGTTCTGGGACCCGGACGCCGGCACGATCCGCATGAACGGCGAGGACCTGCGCGACTACCGGCTCCAGGATTTGCGCGGCCGCATCGCGTTGGTCGCCCAGGACACCTATCTGTTCAATGAGAGCCTGGGCGCCAATATCCGGATCGCGCGGCCCGCGGCGAGCGCGGCCGAGGTGCAGGCGGCGGTCGCGCGCGCGGCGCTTTCCGAATTCGTGGCGAGCCTGCCCGAGGGCCTCGACACGTCGGTCGGCGAGCGTGGCATGCGGCTTTCCGGTGGCCAGCGCCAGCGCATCGCCATTGCCCGCGCCTTCCTCAAGGACGCGCCGGTCTTGATCCTTGACGAGGCGACCTCCCACCTCGACGCGGTCAGCGAGATGCTGGTGCGCCGGGCGCTCGAGGACTTGATGCACGACCGCGCTACCGTGGTCATCGCGCACCGGCTCTCGACCGTGCGCAACGCCGACCGAATTGTGGCGCTCGACGAGGGCCGGGTCGCCGAGATCGGCACGCACGCCGAGTTGATCGCGCGCGGCGGCCTCTACGCCCGCCTGGTCGCGCACCAGATGACCGGCGGCATGCGCGGCGCGGCGAGCTGAGCGGAACCGATGGCGCCGCGATTCGACTTTGCGGTGATCGGCGGCGGCATGATCGGCGCCGCCCTCGCCTACGGCCTGGCGCGACAGGGCGCCGAGGTGGCGCTGCTCGACGAGGGCGACAGCGCATTCCGCGCGGCGCGCGGCAACTTCGGGCTGATCTGGGTCCAGGGCAAGGGCGTGGATGTGCCGGCCTACGCGAACTGGACCCGGCGCTCGGCGGACCTGTGGCCCGAATTCGCGGCCGAGCTCGAATCGGAGACCGGGGTCGCGTTGGACTACGCGCGGCCCGGCGGCCTCGATTTCTGCCTGAGCGAGGCCGAACTTGCCGCGCGCCGCGACCAGATGGCGCGCCTGGAGGCCCAGAGCGCGGGCCGATTCCGCTACCAGATGCTCGACCGCCGCGGCCTGGCGGGCCTGCTGCCCGGACTCGGCGAAACGGTCCTTGGCGAGGCGGTGCTCGGCGCTTGTTACTCGCCGCTCGACGGCCACGTCAATCCACTCGCCCTGCTGCGCGCCCTGCACGCTGGCTTCATCGCGCGCGGCGGCGAACACCGGCCCGGCTGGCGGGTCGATTCGATATCACGGGCAGCGCCGGGATTCACCCTGGGCAGCGGCACCGAGCGCTTGGGCGCCGAGCGGATCGTGCTCGCCGCCGGGCTGGGAAACAGCGCACTGGCGCCCCAGGTCGGCCTCGAGGCCCGGATCGCGCCGCTGCGCGGCCAGATCCTGGTGACCGAGCGGCTCGCACCGTTCCTGCCGCTGCCGACGGTGTGCGCCCGTCAGAGCGCGGAGGGCCCTTGCCTGTTAGGCGACTCCCACGAGGACGTGGGCCTGGACGAGGGCACGACCGGGCCGGTCATGGGCGATATCGCGCGCCGCGCGGTCGCCTGCTTCCCGTTTTTGAAAACCGTCCGTGTGGCGCGGGCCTGGGGCGCGCTCAGGATCATGACCCCCGACGGGGCGCCGATCTACCAGGAGTCCGAGGCCTGTCCCGGCGCCTATCTAGCGACCGGACATAGCGGCGTGACCCTGGCCGCCGCGCATAGCCTGGTGCTCGCGGAGGGGATCGCTGAAGGCGCGCTGCCGGACGCCGCGGCGGCCTTCGGCGCCGGACGCTTCGGTTCGTGAGATTTGGTGTTAGGCCTGGATTTGACGCTCTGCGCTGGGTTCGCGGTGGTCGACATCGCTGCTCTCGGGCACCGAAACGCCGGCCAGGCGCAGGGCGCGCAGCACCACGGCGCGTTGGGTCGTGTCCTTCTCCGCCGCCATAATGCGGAGCTGGCGCACCACGCCGCGCGGCAGGTTGAGCTCGAAGGCGACGTCATCGCTGTCGCCCCCAGTGGCTCCCCCAGTGGCTCCCCCAGTGGCTCTCCTGGCGGCTCCCCCGTCAGCTCCCTTGGGCAGGTCCTGGTTCTCGAACGCCAAAGCGATGCGGTCGCGCTGCGCGGTGGGCCCCTCGGCGGCCGGCGGCGGAGTCATATCGACCACTTTGGGCTTGGCGGAAGGAGCGGGCTTAGGGGCCGCGGCGGCCGGGGCGACTGGCGCCGACTGGGTGGTCGTGGGCTTGGATGCCCGCGCCGGCTGGCTTTGGGCCGCGGGCAGGTTGCGGGGCCGAACCGGCAGCTTACGTGGCGGCGATTCCTCGAAGCGTCTGAGAAAGGGCGGGATGCTCGGGAGGATTGTGTCGTCGCTCTGCATGTCGGCCTGGTTCCTATCCTGCGAGGGCCCGTATTCGCGGGCTTTCTAGACTTCAAGTGGTTATGAAGTCCGAAAATTCTATGAAATTATGGTTAACAAGAGGTAAATGCCGGGGCGTCAAATGTTTGGGTAACGCAGCTTCGAGAATCGGTATTAGCTCCAAGGTCCCTTGCGCGGGCCGGCGCGGCCGCTTTGGGGCAAGCGGGTGCGGCTTCCCCGCCGCTTTGGCATTATCGTGGCCCGGCGGTCCGTGGGCTGGAGTCCCGAGGCCCTGGCCGGCTGGCGGCTGGCGGCGAACAGCGGAAATCCTTTCCTGCGGAACGGCAAGATCAACACCATGCCGGCGACGAAACCGCCGATGTGGGCCCAATAGGCGACGCCGCCGACTTGGCCGCCCGCGAGCGCCGAGCTGAGGAACTGGAGCCCGAACCACAGGCCGAGCACGATCATCGCCGGAATGCGCCAAGTAAAGAAGAAGAACCCGAGCGGCACGAGCACCAGCACCCGCGCCCGTGGGTAGAGCAGGACATAGGCGCCCAGCACTCCGCCGATGGCACCGCTGGCACCGATCATGGGCACCGCCGAGCCCGGGTCCGGGAACGCCTGGGCCAGCGCCGCGGCCAGGCCGCAGAGCAGGTAGAAGACCACGAATCGGCCGTGGCCCATGGCGTCCTCGACGTTGTTGCCGAAGATCCAGAGGTACAGCATGTTGCCGATCAGGTGCATCCAGCCGCCGTGCAGGAACATGGAGGTGACGACCGAGACCGTGGCCGGGATCGCCGCCAACTCGGCCGGCAGTTCGCGTTCGCCGAACAACACCGCCGGAATCATGCCGTAGGCGTAGACCGCGCGCTCGAAGCCGCCCGGCGGCAAGGCGATTTGCCACAGAAACACCGCCACGCAAACCACCATCAGCCCGACCGTCACGATCGGCGTCAGCGTGGTCGGGTTGTCGTCGTGCAGCGGAATCATGACCTTAAAGAGATGGGGCCGCGGACGCCGATTCCCAGTGTCTGCCTAACCGGCCATTCAGCCGGCCGCCCCGCTGCGCTGTCTCACGCCTCGCCGCGGCCGGGGTAGTTTTTTTCTATGATGAAATCGATTGCCTTGAGGATTTCGGAGAAGTGCGGGCGGGCGAACGGCATGGAGCCGGTCAGGACGGCATAGAGCGTGCCGTCGGGCCGTACCAGGAACACGCCCGGCTCGTTGAACAGCGGCGGCTCCTCGATGCCGGCCGAGGTCTTGCCGCGGCTCGACGAGATATAGAGGCCCCACTCACGCGCCTTCTCGATGCTGATGCCGTAGCCGATCGGAATGTTCTCGAAGCCCCATGTTTCGGGGGTCGCGCGGGCGCGCTCTTGGTCGTCGGTGGAGATCGCGATCACCTCGACTCCGCGCTTGGCGAAGTCTCCGATCTTGCGGTCCAGATCGCGCATGTAGTTGGAGCAGATCGGGCAATGCAGGCCGCGATAGAACACGATCATGGTGAAGTTTTCGGGCTTGGTCTCGGCCAGGTTCCAGGTGCCGTCGAGGGTTGCGACCTCGAGGCTCGGCACCGGCTTGCGGGGCATCAGGGCGGTCATGTTCTCACGTCTCCTTGGCGTTTGGTCTCACGATGCGATTTCTATGGGTCGATATCGAGGACCTTTGATATAGGCGCGCGCGGTGGCCTTAAAAGGCGCCGAGGCGGCGCGCTCACGAGTCTTTGATCGCGGGTCTTCGTCACCGATCCTTGGTATCATGCAAAAAGACCATTGAAAGGCGAACGAATCATGATCCCTGTCAAATTGACTCTTCGCGACATGACCCTGCGCGCGGTCATGGTGCCGCTGCGCCGCCCCCTGGCGACCCGGGTCGTGGTCATCGAAAGCGCGCCCTTCCTGCTGATCGACCTGGCGACCGAGGAAGGGGTCACCGGGCGCGCCTACCTGTTCGGCTACACCCCGCGTGGCATCACCCATATGGCCGGGCTGCTCCAAGACGTCCTGGCGCTGACCAAGGGCGACCGCGTGGCACCCGCCGAAATCTTCGCCAAGGCGACCAAAGGGCTGACCCTGATGGGCCACGAGGGCCTGGCGGCGATGGCGATCTCGGGTTTCGACATGGCCTGCTGGGACGCGCTCGCCCAGGCCGCCGGTCTGCCGCTGGCGAGCCTGATCGGCGGTGGTCCCGGACTGGTGCGCGCCTACAACAGCAACGGCCTGGGCTTGATCGAGCCGGCGGCCGCGGCCGAGGAGGCGATCGCCCTGGTCGAGGAGGGCAGCTTCTCGGCGGTCAAGCTGCGGCTCGGCCGCGCGACCCTCGATGAGGACCTGGCCGTGGTGCGCGCGGTGCGCGCGGCGGTCGGCGGGGACGTCCTGTTGCCCTGCGACTTCAACCAAGGCCTGGACACGGCCGAGGCGATCCGCCGCGGCCGGGCGCTGGACGCCGAAGACATGCTCTGGATCGAGGAGCCGATCGTCTACGACGACCTGGCCGGCTACGCCAAAATCGCCCGCGAGGTCGAAACCCCGATCCAACTTGGCGAGAATTTCTACGGGCCGCGGGCCATGGCCGCGGCCATTGCGGCGGGCGCGGGCGACTACATGATGCCCGATGTCGAGCGCATCGGCGGGGTCACCGGCTGGCTGCGCGCCGCCGCCCTCGCCGAGGCCGCGGGCATCGCCATGTCGTCCCACCTCCTGCCCGAAATCTCCTGCCACCTGATGACCGCGACCCCGACCCGGCACTGGTTGGAGTACGTCGATTGGGCCAACCCGATCCTGGCCGACCCGCTCCCGGTCGAAAACGGCCATGTCCGGGTGCCGGACGTGCCCGGCAGCGGCATCGCCTGGAACGAGGATGCGGTTCCCGGTTATCAGGTGGAATTGTAGAGGCTGCGCGATCCGTCCTACGAAGCCGCCGCGCGGTTGGCGAGCACGCCGTCGAGCCAATCCGGGTCCATCTCCGGGACCGAGGATAACAGGAGCTGGGTGTATTCGTGGTGTGGCGGCGACAGCACGGTTTCCTTCGGACCCTGTTCGACGATCTCACCCTGCAGCATGACGACGATCTCGTCGGAAATCGCCCGTACCGTGGCGAGGTCGTGGGTGATGAACATGTAGGAGACCTGAAGCTCGTCCTGCAGACGCTGTAGAAGCTTGAGTATCTCCTCGGCGACCAACTGGTCGAGCGCCGAAGTGACCTCGTCGCAGATAATCAGCTCCGGCTCCGCCGCCAGCGCCCGGGCGATGCAGACGCGCTGCTTCTGGCCGCCCGAAAGTTCGTCCGGAAAGCGGTCGATGAATTCGTCCGGTTCGAGCTCGATCATCGACAGGAGTTCGCGCACCCGATCCTCCCGGTCGGACCCACGCATGCCGAGATAGAACTCGAGCGGCCGGCCGATGATATCGCGTATCCGCTGGCGCGGATTTAGCGCCGTGTCCGGCATTTGATAGATCATCTGCATGCGGCGGAGCTGTTCGGGCGAGCGGTCCTTGAGCGCCGGCGGCATCTCCTCGCGGCCGTAAAAAACCCGGCCCTCCATCGGCGGCAGCAGGCCGGTGACGGCGCGGGCGAGAGTCGATTTGCCACTGCCGGATTCGCCGACCACGGCCACGGTGCGCGCCTTGTGGATATCCATGGAGACGTTCTTGAGCACCTTGACCACGCCGCCGTAGCTGGCGGTCACGTTCTCGATCCTGAGCAGTGGCCGGTCCTGGTCGGTTTCGACCTGACTCTCCTTACGGAAGCTGCGCACCGCGAGCAGTTGGCGGGTGTACTCCTCCTTGGGCGCGGCGATCATTTCTCGCGCGCTACCCTCCTCGACCAGGTGGCCGTAGCGCAGCACCATGATGCGGTCGGCCATCTGAGAGACCACCGCGAGATCGTGGGTGATGTAGATGGCGGCGGTGTTGAGCTCGCGCACCACTTTCTTGATCGCCGCTAAGACCTCGATCTGGGTGGTGACGTCGAGCGCCGTGGTCGGCTCGTCGAAGATGATGAGGTCCGGCTGGCACGACATCGCCATCGCGGTCATGGCCCGCTGCAACTGGCCGCCGGAAACCTGGTGCGGATAGCGGAACCCGATGGTCTCCGGTTCCGGCAGCTGTAGGCGCCGGTACAGGTTCTTGGCGTCGGCCTCGGCCTCGGCGCGCGGCTTGATTCCGTGCTGGACCGGCATCTCGCAGTATTGGTCGATTAGCTTGTGCGCCGGGTTGAAGGAGGCGGCCGCGCTCTGCGCCACATAGGCGATGCGGGCACCGCGAAGTTTGCGCTTTTCCTCCTCGGTGGCGGCCCGCAAGTCGATGCCGTCGAACAGAATCGAGCCGCCGATGATCCGGCAGCCGGGCCGCGCGAACCCCATGGCGGCGATGCCGATGGTCGACTTGCCGGCGCCGGACTCGCCGATCAGGCCGAGCACCTCGCCGCGCCGCAGGTCGAGGTCGATGCCGTGCACGATCTCGTGCCACTGGTCGTCGGCCTGGCCCTCGATCTTGAGACCCCGCATCTCCAGCAGGACATCGCCGTTCGCGCCGTTTCCGGTTTCAGTGGTCATCGCGCAACCCACTCGTCTGATGCAGGAACCAATCGACCACGAAGTTGACCCCGATGGTCAACAGCGCGATCGCCATCGCCGGCAAAAGCGGCGTGATGTCGCCGAAGGAAATCAGCGTCGCGTTGTCGCGCACCATGCTGCCCCAGTCAGCGGTCGGCGGCTGGATGCCCAGGCCGAGGAAGCTGAGTGCGCTCAGGAACAGGAACACGAAGCAGAAACGCAAGCCGAACTCGGCGACCAGCGGCGGCATGGCGTTGGGCAGTACCTCGCGGGTAATCACCCACCACAGGCCCTCGCCGCGTAACCGCGAGACCTCGACGTAGTCCATGACCACGATGTTCATGCCGACCGCGCGTGCCAAGCGGAACACGCGGGTCGAATCGAGCACCGCGATGATCACTACCAATAGCACCATCGGATGAATTGTGAGTCCGAAGACGGAATAATCCTTGAAGATGGACAGCAGCAGGAGCGCGAAGATCAGGCTCGGGATCGCCATCAGGACGTCGACGACGCGGCCCAGAATCTGGTCGGTCCAGCCGCCTAGCGCCGCCGAGAGGAAGCCCCCGAGCACGCCGATAACAAAGGCCAGGCAGGTGGTGATAAATGCGACACCGATGGTGTTGCGGGCGCCGTAGATTAGCCGGGTCAGCCAGTCGCGCCCCAGGTTGTCAGTGCCGAGCAGGAATTGACCGCCCCATGCCTCGTACTCGGAGCCGACGATTTCGGTCTCGGTGAACGGCGCGATGATCGGCGCCGTCGCCGCGATGATCACGTAGAGCAGGATCACCACCAACCCAAACCAGGCCGTGGGCGGTGCCTTGCGCAGGCCCTTCCAGAAACGCACCGCGAGCAGTGCGCAGGCCTGCACTACGAATAGGCCGAAGAAGGTCGACCAAGGCCACAGGCTGAAGCGGTCCCAGAATATGATGGCGATCAGCATGAATTCCAGCGTGAGCGCAACGATGACAGTATCGCCGGCCGTCGAGCGTTCCAGATTGCTCCAATACAGCAGCACGATTACGCTGTAGAGGTGGGCCACCACCAGCCCGAGGATCGCCAGCCAGGTATCCGCGTGCAGGTTTTGCAAAAACAGCACCAACACGAAGAAATGGACCGCCGCGACCGAGATGCGGCTGGCCCAGGGTGAGGGGCGGGCCGGCAGCGCGCTATCCATGGCGGTTGCGGTCATGGCCCGGTCATCCTCATCGCGGATGCATCAGGCGCGGATTGGTCGCGATCGCCAATACGTCCGCCGTCAGGTTGAGCAGGATGTAGGTGGCCGCGAAGATCATGCAGCTCGCCTGCACGACCGGGATGTCCCGCTTGGAAACCGAATCTACCAGTAACTGGCCGAGGCCCGGATAGACGAACACCACTTCGGCAATGACCACACCGACCACCAGGTAGGCCAGGTTGATCACCACCACGTTGATGATCGGCGCCAGTGCGTTGGGCAGCGCGTGGTGCACGATGACGTGGGAACGGGACAGGCCCTTGAGATTCGCCATCTCGATGTAGGGGCTGGCGAGCAGGTTGATGATCGACGCCCGAGTCATGCGCATCATGTGCGCGATCACCACCAACGTGAGCGTCAGCGCCGGCAGCGAGGTGCGGTAGACCCGCTCCCAGATTGACAAATCCGGGCTGATGTTGGAGATGCTCGGGAACCAGCCCCACTGCACCGCGAGGAACAGGATCAGAATGTAGGCGACGAAGAACTCCGGGAACGAGATCGAGGTCAGCGTCAGCACGTTAACAGTGCGATCGAATAGGCTATTGCGGTACAGCGCCGCGAGCACGCCCAGGACCAGGGCCACCGGCACCGACATGATCGCCGCGACCAGCGCCAGGAACAGGGTGTTGCCGAGGCGCACCCCGATCAGCTCGGAAATTTCCCGTTGGCTGGCCAGCGAGCGGCCCATATCGCCCTGAAGGATGCCGACCAACCACGTGAAGTAGCGGTCGTACCACGGCAAATCGAGCTTGAGTTCGCGCCGGCACGCGGCCACGGTTTCGGGAGTCTGGGACTGCCCGAGGATTTCCTGGCACACGTCGCCGGGCAGCATATTGACCGCAAAAAAGATGATCAGCGACACCACGAACATGGTGAGCAGGCCCAGCGCCAGCCGCTGGGCGACCATTTTCAGGATTTTGTCCATGGTTCCGGTTTCCTGCGGAGCCGCCGACCCTAGTTGGGCCGCCGCCTTCCGCTCCGGTCCCGGCCGCGATCGTGCATAGGTCCCTCGCCTGTCCGCCTGGTTTCGCACGCACCAGGTCATCTTGTTTCCCGCCTCACGGGGCGAGGTTAGTTTCTTGATTGGAAACAATAATGCGCCAAATCCTGTCCCAACGCAATATAGAGGTTGTTTTCCAGTATCGGCGCCGCCGCGCGAGGTCCCGCCAGGACCACGAGATATCCCGTTCGCGGCCCCGATGGGATCTGGTTCACCCGGGCGGCCCGCTGGGTTAGACTCGCCGGCGCGGCGGATCGGCACCGCGGGGCGAAATTCGACAGGAGGCGGGACGTGCAAGGCCTGATGATGGATTCGCCGCTGCTCACTTCGTCCCTGATCGGCTATGCGGCGGCGTACCACGGCGACACCGAGATCGTATCGCGGACGGTCGAGGGGCCGATTCACCGCACCACCTACGCCGAGATCCACGCCCGCGCTCGGCAACTCGCGAACGCGCTCTCCAGCCTCGGCGTCCGCCGGGGCGACCGCATCGCCACCCTGGCTTGGAACGGCTACCGGCACCTCGAACTTTATTTCGGAATTTCGGGCCTGGGCGCGGTCTGCCACACCGTCAATCCGCGCCTGTTCGAGGACCAACTCGTCTATATCGTCAACCACGCCGAGGACCGCTTCATCTTCGTCGATCTAAGCTTCGTCGCGCTGCTCGAGGGCCTGGCGGATCGCCTGCGTCCGGTCGAGGGTTACGTGATTCTGACCGACCCGGCCCATATGCCGGACACCAGCCTGCCGAATGTCCTCTGCTACGAGACCCTGATCGGCGAACAGCCGGAGAGCTTCGATTGGCCGGCGCTGGACGAGAGCCTGGCCTCGAGCCTGTGTTACACCTCGGGCACCACCGGCGCGCCCAAGGGCGCGCTGTACAGCCATCGCTCGACCCTGTTGCACAGCTTCTCCTGCTGCACCGCCGATCATCCGCTCGCCGCCTCCTGTCGCGAGGTGATCTTGCCCGTGGTCCCGATGTTTCACGTCCAGGCCTGGGGCATCCCCTACGCCGCCGCGCTCGCCGGCGCCAAGCTGGTGCTGCCCGGGCGGCAACTCGACGGCGAGAGCCTGCACGGCCTGCTCGATGACGAGCGGGTGACCATCACCGCCGGGGTGCCCACGGTCTGGCTCGGCCTGCTCGACTACCTGCGGGCGACGGGCAAGACCCTGGATCACTTGGAGGTCCTGATCTCCGGCGGCGCCGCGGCGCCGCTGTCGCTGATCGAAGCCCTCGAGGAGGACTACGGTCTGGAGTTCGTGCACGCCTGGGGCATGACCGAGACCGGGCCGGTCGCGACCACGGGCCGGCTCAAGCGCAAATACCGGGGCCTGTCCCGGGCGGAACAGCGCAAGATCAAGCTCACCCAGGGCCGGGCGCTTTATGGCGTCGAGATGAAGATCGTCGACGATGCTGGCCGACGCTTGCCCCGAGACGGCAGGACCGCCGGGCAGTTGCTGGTGCGCGGCCCCTGGGTCGCCAGCGCCTATTACCGCGATGAGGCGGCCTCGGCGGCGGCCTTCGACGAGGACGGCTGGTTCGCGACCGGCGACGTCGTCACCATGGATTCCGACGGCCACATCAGCATCACCGACCGCAGCAAGGACCTGATCAAGTCGGGCGGCGAGTGGATCAGCTCGATCGACCTGGAAAACGCGGCCATGGACCATCCGGAAGTCGCCGAGGCGGCGGCCATCGCGCTACCGCACCCGAAATGGGGCGAGCGTCCGCTGCTGGTCGTCGTGCGCCGCGACGCGGGATCGGTGACGGCCGCGGCGCTGCGCGATTTCCTGGCCGAGCGGGTCGCCAAGTGGTGGCTGCCCGACGAGATCGCCTTCCTCGATGCGTTGCCCCACACCGCGACCGGCAAGGTCAGCAAACTGACGCTGCGCGAGAACTTCGCCGGTCACAAGCTGCCCGGAACATGAGGGGGCGGGTCGGCGCAAACGCCTTTTCGAGGATGGACCCGAAAGGCTACCATAGAGCCAACACTCGCCACGATCGATAGGGAGACCCGGAACATGCGATATCTGCACACCATGGTGCGCGTCCACGACCTCGACAAGTCGCTCGATTTTTACTGCAACAAATTGGGCCTTATCGAGGTGCGGCGTTCCGAGAGCGAGGGCGGCCGCTATACCCTGGTGTTCCTGGCCGCGGCCAAGGACGCCGAACAGGCCAAGGTGACCCAGGCGCCCCTGGTGGAGCTGACCTACAACTGGGACCCGGAGGACTACACCGGTGGCCGCAACTTTGGCCACCTGGCCTACCGGGTCGACGACATCTACGCGACCTGCCAGAAGCTCATGGATGCCGGCGTCACCATCAACCGGCCGCCGCGCGACGGCCGCATGGCCTTCGTGCGCTCGCCCGACAACATCTCGGTCGAACTGCTCCAAGAAGGCGACGCCTTGCCGGCCCAGGAACCCTGGGCGTCGATGGGCAACACCGGCGAGTGGTGAGGCGCTAGCGGAGTCGGATCGCCGCCGCTAAGACTCGGAAGACCGATACATGAAACAAGTTCGCATCGGCCTGATCGGCTCCGGTTTCATGGGCAAGAGCCATGCCGTGGCCTTCCGCAACGTGCCGCTTGTGTTCGCGCCTTCGGCCGAGCCGGTCCTCGAACTGCTTGCCGATCTCGACGAGGCGGCGGCGCGCAAGGCCGCCGGCGCCCTCGGCTTCCGGCGCTCGACCGGCGACTGGCGGGCGTTGGTCGAGGATCCGGACGTGGATGTCGTCGACATCACGACGCCGAATTTCCTGCATAAGGAGATGGCTTTGGCCGCCATCGAGGCCGGCAAACACGTCTACTGCGAAAAGCCCCTGGCGCTGACGACCGCCGATGCCCGGGCGATGACCGAAGCCGCGGAAGCCGCCGGGATCAAGACGCTGGTCGGCTTCAACTACCTGAAGAACCCGGCCACGGGACTGGTCAAGCGGATCGTCGGCGAGGGCACGCTTGGCGACATTGTCCACTTCCGCGGCACCTTCGATCAGGATGCGCTGGCCGATCCGATGCAGCCGTTCTCGTGGCGATTCCGCCGGGACCTCGCCGGTTCGGGCGCGCTCGGCGACTTGGCGTCCCATACCATCAACCTGGCCCAATACCTGATCGGCGAAATCGAGGAGGTCTGCGCCCAGACCCAGACCCGGATTGCCCGCCGTCCGGTCATCGAGAGCGGCACCGGCTACCAGGCGAAGGCGGCCGCCGGCGCCGAGATGCGCGAGGTCGAGAACGAGGATCAGGTGCAAGCGCTGCTGCGGTTCGCCAATGGCGCCGCCGGCACCATCGAGTCGAGCCGCATCGCCTCGGGCCGCAAGCTCGGGCTCACCTACGAGGTGACCGGAACCAAAGGTGCGGTCTCCTTCACCCAGGAGCGGATGAACGAGGTCAAGCTTTACCGCGCCGACGATCCCGCGGCGGAGCAGGGATTTCGGACCATCCTCATCGGCCCCGATCATCCCCCTTACGGCGATTTCCATCCGATCGCCGGCATCGGGCTCGGTTATAACGACCAGAAGATCATCGAGGCCTATGAGCTGATCGAGGGCATCGCCGCCGATCGGCCGCTCTATCCCGACTTTCGAGCCGGTCTCGAAACCTGCCGGGTCATCGACGCCGTGCTCCGGTCGGCGGACCAGCGCCGCTGGATTACGGTCGCCGATATCTAGGCTGCGGCGGCGATCCGGCGGCAACGGATTGATTTCCCACTTGCATCCACCCGTTGGCCCAACAATGGGGATCGGCCGTCAATCGGAAGGCTCGTTGCCCCGGTTTTTCACCACACCAGAGAGCCTGCGCGTTGCAGACAGCACCACCAAGGTGCGCCGTTGGGGCGGCCGTTGGGGCACTTGGAACGCCTGATATTCATCTCGCTTTTCAGCCAGCCTCGTTTGTGTGACAACACCTGCGGCCTGCATATCTTTGGTCACGGTTCTCAGGAAAGCGTCTCGCTTATCACCCATGCGGCACAGTCGGCGGGCGCCCTCGATATCGCATTTGCTCTAAATTGCCTTTGTGCTCTCCGTTCGCACCGTCGGCAAAGCAATCCTTCCCGACGTGAGCCAAACGGCTTCAGGAATTCGGTTCGAATGGTTGCAATCGCGATGAAATATCGGGCAGGACAAGGGTTTCGGGCATGAAAGACTTGAACCTCGACGTCATCACCATAGGCCGTTCTTCCGTCGATCTGTATGGCAATCAGATCGGCGGCCGGCTCGAGGACATGTCCAGTTTCGCCAAATATCTGGGCGGCAGTCCGACCAACACGGCCGCCGGAGCATCCCGCCTCGGCCTCAAGTCCGCCGTCATCACCGGCGTGGGTGACGAGCATATGGGCCGATTCATCATCGAGCAGCTGCGGCGCGAGGGCGTCGACACCCGCGGCGTGAAGACCGATCCGGAACGCCTGACCGCGGTGGTCATCCTGGGCATCCGGGATCAGGAGACCTTCCCGCTCATCTTCTACCGCGAGAACTGCGCGGACATGGCGCTGACCGAGGACGACATCGATCCCGGTTTCATCCGTTCCACCAGGTCGGTGGCTCTCTCGGGCACTCATTTCTCGACCCCTACCGTCACCGCGATGTCGCGCAAGGCGGCGGAGATTTGCCGTGACAATGGCGGCCGGGTCGCCTTCGACATCGATTACCGGCCCGTGCTTTGGGGCATCGGCGGTCATGGCACGGGCGAGGCGCGCTTCGTCAAGGACGGCGCGGTGACCGAACACCTGCAGGCGATCCTGCCGCTCTGCGATTTGATCGTCGGCACCGAGGAGGAGTTGCACATCGCCGGCGGCGCCACGGATACCTTGGAGGCCATCCGCGCGGTGCGCGCGGTTACCGGCGCGGCCATCGTCTGCAAGCGCGGTCCCATGGGTTGCGTGGTGTTTCCCGGCGACATCCCCGATGACATCGAGAACGGTATCCGCGGCCCCGGCTTCCCGGTCGAGGTCTATAACGTGCTCGGCGCCGGGGATGCCTTCATGAGTGGCTTCCTGCGCGGCTGGCTGCGCGACGAGAGCTGGGAGACCTGCGCCAAATTCGCCAACGCCTGCGGCGCTTTCGCCGTGTCCCGCCACGGCTGCACGCCGGCGATGCCGAGTTGGACCGAGCTGAGCTATTTCCTCGAGCACGGTAGCAGCGAGCATGCGCTGCGTAAGGACGACGCCCTGAACCATGTCCATTGGGCGACCACCCGGCGCCGCGATTGGCCGGCGCTGATCGCCCTCGCGATCGACCATCGGGCACAGTTCGAGGAGATGGTGGAAGAATCCGGCGGCGATCTGAACCGGATCGGCGAATTCAAGAAGCTGGCG
The DNA here is from genome assembly GCA_964194965.1 of uncultured Acidimicrobiia bacterium. GTDB lineage: Bacteria > Pseudomonadota > Alphaproteobacteria > Kiloniellales > J153 > JACZVL01. The sequence goes on from CAXMQD010000015.1 coordinate 14,795, forward strand.
ATACGGGCGCTCGACCGGGTTGCGGATGGCCGTCCCGGATTCGGCACCCTGCTCGACGGCCGCACCGGCAAGGAGGCGCTGCACGGCTGCATGGACGGCCGCTACTGGGTCGGCCGGCCGGTGGAGCTGCCCGGCTCGCGTCCCCTGCGTTTCGAGGCGGGACCCAACATCGCGGGAGAACTTCTCAGTTGGCCGGCCGATCAAGTGGTCAAGTGCCTGGTCTTCTATCATCCGGACGATCCGGACGCCTTGAGACGCGAACAGGAACAAACCGTCGTCACCTTGTTCGAGGCTTGCCGGCAGACCGAACACGAACTGCTGTTGGAAATCATCTCGAGCAAGGCGGGGCGGGTCGACGCCCAGACCACGGCCCGCGCCATGCAGAACTTCTACGACCTCGGTGTGAAACCGGACTGGTGGAAGCTCGAACCGGCCGCCGACGATAAGGCCTGGCGCGAGATCGGCGCCTGTATCGAACGCAACGATCCCTATTGCCGGGGCATTCTGGTGCTCGGCCTGGATGCGCCGATGGACGATCTGATCGCCTCGTTCGAAACCATGGCGTCCCACCACTGGGTGAAGGGCTTCGCCATCGGTCGTACCGTGTTCGGCGACGCCGCCCGCGCTTGGCTGGCGGGAAACATCGACGATGCGGCGGCGGTCGATCGAATGGCCGCCCGCTTCGGGAAGCTGGTGGAAGCCTGGGGCCGCTTGCGCGATCCTTATACGAAAGAGCGTCTATAGTCTCACCTTGCTTTAGAACTGGATTACGCCAACCTCAACCGCACGGCCGCCGAGGCCGGATATCTCTAAAGGAGCGAAAACGAATGGCCGATCTGCTGGTGCGCTCCACCGATCCCGACAAAGACGGACGGGTCACGCATATTACTCCCAAGACCGCTGGCTGGGGCCATGTGGGTTTCGATCTCTACCGGCTCAAGGCCGGGCAGAGCCTATTGCGCGATACCGGTGCGCAGGAACACTGTCTGGTGTTGGTCGCCGGCTCCGGCGACGTGACCGTCGGCGGCGCAACCTTCATCGGCTTGGGTGGCCGCGCCACGCCGTTCGAGGACAAGGCGCCGGGCGCCGCCTACGTACCGGCGCGCACCCGCTATGCCGTAACCGCGACCAGCGATGCGGAATTGGCCATCTGCACGGCGCCGGGCGGCGGCGCGCATCCGGCGCGGGTTATCGAGGAAGCGGACATGAGCCGGGAAACCCGCGGCGAGGGGGCGAATACCCGCCACGTGCGCAACATCCTGCCGGACAGCGATCCGCGGGCCGAGAGCCTGCTGGTCGTCGAGGTGATCACGCCGCCGGGCAACTGGTCCTCCTATCCTCCGCACAAGCACGACACCGACTCGCTGCCCGGCGAGAGCCTGCTGGAGGAGACCTACTATCACCGCCTCAATCCCTCGCAGGGCTTCGCCTTCCAGCGCGTCTACACCGACGACCGCTCCCTGGACGAAGCTATCTGCGTCCAGGATGGCGATGTGGTCATGGTGCCGAAGGGCTACCATCCGGTTGGCGCACCCTATGGCTACGAGCTTTATTACCTCAACGTCATGGCCGGGCCGACCCGCAAATGGGTGTTCAGCAACGACCCGCAGCATGAGTGGATGATACAAAGCCAGAAGCCGAAGTAAGGCGCGCCCACGGGCCGGAAACGGGGCGGAAACGGGGTCTCAAAGTGAGCGACACAAGCATCGCCAGCGGGCGCTGGCAGTTCTGGATCGACCGCGGCGGCACGTTCACCGATATCGTGGCCTGCAGGCCCGACGGTTCCCTCGTGACCCACAAGTTGTTGTCGGAAAACCCAGAACGCTACGAGGACGCGGCGCTCCAGGGCATCCGCGAGCTGCTCGGCCTCGACGGCG
>CAXMQD010000016.1:0-6930 GCA_964194965.1 uncultured Acidimicrobiia bacterium
CCGCTGGTTCCGCCAGCACTACCCCGACCTCGGCCACGGCCGCCTGGAGAAGCTGCTGCGCACCGGCCAGGTCCGGATCGACGGCAAACGCGCCAAGTCGGGGACCCGGCTCGCCGCCGGCCAAGTGGTGCGCGTGCCGCCACTGCCGGCGCCAGGCCCCGGGCCGGCGGCGAAGCGGGCGGCGCCGGCGCTGGATGCGCGCGAATTGGAAACCTTGCTCGCGGCGGTCCTGTTCCGGGACCAGGCGGTAATCGCCATCGACAAGCCCCCGGGCCTCGCGGTCCAAGGCGGCAGCGGCCAGCATCGCCACCTCGATGCCATGCTCGACGGCCTCAGGTTCGGCGTGGACGAACGGCCGCGCCTGGTCCATCGCCTGGACAAGGATACCAGCGGCGTCCTGCTCCTGGCCCGGACCGCGTCAGCGGCGCGCAAGCTGAGCGCGACATTCAAGGGCAAGTCGGCCCGGAAGGTCTACTGGGCGCTGGTGGCCGGCATGCCGCCGGAGCCGCGCGGGCGTATCGACCTGCCGCTTGCCAAGGCCGGCGGGGCCGGTAGCGAGAAGATGGGCGCCGGGGCGGACGGCAAGCCGGCGATGACCCTCTATCAAGTGGCCCAGACCCGAAAAATCGTGGGCGCCACTGTCTCTTGGCTGGTGCTGATGCCGCTCACCGGCCGCACCCACCAACTGCGCGCCCACTGCGCGGCGCTCGGCGCGCCGATCCTCTGCGACGGCAAATACGGCGGCCGCGCGGCCTTCCCCGAGGGGTTGGCGTTTGACGGCGCGGCGCGAATTCCGAAGCGGCTGATGTTGCACGCGCGCGAGATCACCGTGCCCCACCCCGAGCATGAAACCACACTGCGAATCGAGGCGCCGCCGCCCGCCCATATGGAAGCGGCCTTCGCCGCGCTCGGTTTTCAGGCCGCCAGGGGTGAACCCGCGGCCGATGACCTGTTAGGCTATGCCGAAGGCTTGGCGCATTCGCCGCCCGGCGCCCGGCCCGGTCCCAGGAAGGACCGCAAGCAACGCATGGCGGGAAGAAAGAAAAAAACATGAAGCTGTCCGAGTTGGATACCCCGACCCTGATCCTCGACCGGAACCGCCTCGAGGCCAACGTCGCGCGCATGAGCGCGCGCGCCCGCGAGCTTGGCGTCGACCTGAGGCCGCACATGAAAACCGCCAAATCCGCCGAGGTCGGCCGGCTCGCGACCGCGGGCCATTCCGGCGGCATCACGGTGTCCACGCTGAAGGAAGCCGAGTATTTCGCCGGGCACGGCTTCACCGATATAGTCTACGGGGTCGGCATCTCGCTCGATAAGCTGGCGCGGGTTGCACGGCTTCAGGCCGGCGGCGCCCGGGTCGCGGTGGTCACGGACAACCTCGAGGTGGCACGCGGCATCGGCGCGTGCGCGGCCGAGTTGAGTGCGCGCTTCGAGGTGCTGATCGAGCTCGACACCGGCGACGGCCGGGCCGGACTGACGGCAGACTCCGAGACCCTGATCGAGATCGGCAAGGCGCTCGACGCCGCCGCGGACGCCGATCTGCGCGGCGTGATGACTCACGCCGGCCAATCCTATGGCTGTCAGGAGATCGCGGCTATCGAGGCGGTCGCCGAATCCGAACGGGCCGGCGCGGTGACCGGCGCCGAACGCCTGCGCGCCGCCGGCTTGCCGTGTCCAGTAGTCAGCGTCGGTTCGACCCCGACCGCCGTGCACGCCAAGAACCTCGACGGCGTGACCGAGATGCGTCCCGGGGTCTACGTGTTCAACGACGTGTTCCAGGCCGACATCCATTCCTGCGCGCTGGAGGATATTGCGGTCACCGTGCTCGCTACCGTGACCGGCCATCACCGGGCGCGCGGCGAAATCGTGATCGACGCGGGCGGGCTGGCGCTATCCAAGGATCGCAGCACCCAGAACGGTCCGCGCGACGTCGGTTACGGCCTGGTGGTCGACGCCGCCGGCGGCGCCAGCTTGCCGGAGCTCCACGTCGCCCGCGTGTCCCAAGAGCACGGCGTGGTGACCGCCCCGGGCGGCGATTTGCCGTTCGACGCTTTGCCGCCGGGCACCCGGGTGCGGGTGCTGCCCAACCACGCCTGCTTTACCGCTGCCGCCTACGAGGGCTACCACGTGGTCGCCGGCGGTCACGAGGTGGAAGCCGAATGGCCTCGGGTCAACGGCTGGTAGGGGCAATGAGATGACTCATCCATTCCGGCTGATCGTGTTCGATTTCGACGGCACCCTGGTCGACAGCCAGCGGTTCATCGCGACCGCCATGGCGCGCGCCTTCGAGGACCAGGGATTCGCCGCGCCCGCACCGGAGGCGGTCCGCCGCATCATCGGGCTGAAGCTCGAGACCGCGGCGGCGCGCCTGCTGTTCGGTGCGCAAGACCCTGGCCCGGACGAAATGGAGACCGCCGAGCGCGTCGCCGCCGCCTACCGGATCGCGTTCCAAGACATGCGCGCGCGCAACCTCGTCGACGAGCCGCTGTTCCCCGGCGCGCGCGCGGCGCTGGCGAATCTCGACGAACCCCACGTCTGCTTGGGCATCGCGACCGGCAAGAGCCGCCGCGGCCTGGTTTCCAGCCTGGAACGTCACGATCTGAACGCGTTTTTCGTCACCCTGCAGACTTCCGACGACGGACCCGGCAAACCGCACCCGGAAATCCTCCACCGCGCCATGGCCGAGGCTGGTGCCGAGCCGGTGGAGACTGTCATGATCGGCGATACCAGCTATGATATGGAGATGGCGGTCAACGCCGGCGTCGCCGCGCTGGGCGTCGACTGGGGCTATCACGGTGCCGAGGAGCTACGCGCCAGCGGCGCCGCCCGCGTCGTCGAATCATTTCCCGATTTGCCGTCTAGCTTGGCGGCCCTAAACTAGGAGCGAACATGAAGATTAAATGGATCCTGACCGGGCTCTTGGCGCTGGTCGTTGCGGTGGTGGTCGCGGGCGTCGCGGTCCTGTCCACCATGGAGTTCGAGGAGCTGCGCGGCGTTATCGAGGCCGAGGCCGAGAAGGCGACCGGACGCAAGCTCACCATCGCCGGCGACATCGACCTGGAAATATCGCTCTCGCCCGCGATCGCGGTCGAGGACGTGCGTTTCGCCAACGCCGACTGGGGCAGCCGGCCGGAACTGGTTTCGGTCCAACGCCTTGAGTTGGAAGTGGCGCTGTTGCCGCTGTTCTCCGGCGACATCCAGGTCAACCGCCTGGTCGTGGTCGGGCCCGACATTCTGCTGAAAACCGACGCCCAGGGCCGCGGCAACTGGGAGATGGCGGGGACGACCGAGGACGCGGCGACGCCCGCGCCGGCGGCCGGGGAGATGACCCTGCCGAGCATCGACAACGCCGTCGTGCGCGACGCGACCGTGGTCTATCGCGACGGCCAGACCGGCGAAGCGATCCAAGTGAGTTTTTCCGAGTTGTCGTTGCGGCGAACCTCGGACGGCTTGCCCTTGGAGGTCGCGCTCGAAGGCGCCTACAACGACGTGCCGTTCAAAGCGGATGGGGCGGTGGGACTGATCCGCGACCTGGTTGGCGCCGCGCCCTATCCGGTGCGGCTGAGCCTTGCGGTCGGCGGCGCCACCCTCGATATCGAAGGCAGCATCGCCGAGCCCATAACCGGCCAGGGCATCGACCTCAAGGTCCAGGCGCGCGGTCAGAACCTGGCCGAACTCGGCGCCGCGGTTGGCACCGAACTGCCGCCGCTCGGTCCTTACGATCTCAGCGCCCAGGTGACCCAGGACGGGCAGAACTTCAAGCTGACCGCCCTGACCGCGAAGATTGGCGGCAGCGACATCGCCGGCAACGCCACCTTGACGCTGGGCGATAAGCGGCCGGCGCTGAGCGGCAGTTTCACCTCCGCCAACCTGAACCTCGGCGACTTGGCGCCGGCAGGCGGCGCGGCGGCGCCGGCGGCCGCCGGCGGGCGCTACGTCTTCGCCGAGGACCCGCTGCCACTCGACGGACTCAAAGCGGCCGACGCCAAAATCAAACTGAACGCCAAGCGCTTGGTGCTGCCCAATGGCCTCACCTTCACGGACCTCGATTTGGCGCTGTCGCTTCAGGGCGGCAAGCTGGCCCTCGATCCGTTTTCGAGCGGTTTCTCGGGCGGCACCCTGACCGGCAGCGTGAGCCTGGACGCGGGCAAGACGGCGCCGCCGTTGGCGGTCAAGTTGAGCGCCGCCGGCATCGACTATGGCGGCCTGTTGAAATCGCTCGAGGCGACCGACGGCTTTACCGGCAGCTTCGACGCGGAGATCGATCTGCGCGGCGCCGGCGCGTCGCCGCGCGCGATCGCGGCCGGCCTGGGCGGCCGGATCGAGGTGACCGGCGGCGAGGGCAGCATCAGCAACGATCTGGTGCAGGCGGCCGGCGCCGGGTTGACTGGGATGCTATCGGGCTGGACTGAAGCCAACAGCGACCTGCGCCTCAACTGTATTGTCGTGCGCCTGCCGATCAAGGACGGGGTCGTAAATGGCGAGGCGATCTTGCTGAATACCGCGACCGCCACCGTGGGCGGCTCGGGCACCATCGATCTGCGCGACGAAACCCTCCACCTCAAGGTCACGCCTCAGGCCAAGCAGACCAGCCTGATGAGCCTGGTGGTGCCATTCCTGATCCAGGGTACGCTGGCCAAGCCCTCGGTGATCCCGGATCCGGTCGGAACTGCGGTCGGCGCGGCCAAGATTGCCGGGATGTTCATAAATCCGCTGGCCGCGGGTGCGGCGCTCATCGCCGACTCGGGGACCACTAACGAGAACCCTTGCGTCGCAGCCTTGGATAACCCGGCCCAGGCCTCGGGTGATGGGGCCGCTCAGGCCCAACCGGAGAAGTCGTCGGTCGAGAGCGCCACCGAGGGCGTGGGCAGCGCGATTGAGGGCGTCGGCGAGGGCCTAAAGAGCCTGTTCGGCAAATGAGCCGCCAGGGGTGATCCGGCCGAGCGGGCCGGCATGACGACCGCGGCCAAGTTCAAGCGCTTCTATGCGCGAGCTTCCTGGGAGGCCGCTGCGCCAGGCAAGGATGGACCGGCCGGCGCCGGGTTTCGCGTCTTGCTCGACGGCAAGGCGGTCAAGACCCCGGCCAAGGCCGAGATGGCGCTGCCCAACCAAGGCCTCGCCGAGGCGGTCGCGGCGGAATGGCAGGCCCAGGGCGCGGAGGTCGAGGTCCGGTCCCTGGTGCTGACCGGATTGGTCTGGACCGCCATCGATCTGGTCCGTCCGAATCGGGAGCGGGCGGTCGCCGAACTTGCCGCCTACGCCGCGCACGACCTGGTTTGCTACCGCGCCGAGGCGCCGGCGGACCTGGCCGCGCGCCAGCAGGCGCAATGGCAACCGCTCTTGGACTGGCTCGCGCTTGCTTTCGACGCGCCGCTCGCGGTCGCCACCGGCGTGGTTTCGATCGCGCAAACACCCGAGTCCCTGGCCGCACTGAGCAAGGCGGTGGCCGCCCGGGACGATTTCGCGTTGACCGCGCTCAGCGCGGCGGCGACCGCGGCCGGCTCGCTCACGATCGCGCTTGCGCTCGCCGAGGGGAGGATCGATGGCGCGGTCGCCTTCGCCGCCGCCCAGCTCGACGAGAGTTATCAGACCGAGCGCTGGGGCGCGGACCCGGAAGCCACCCGCCGCGGTGCCGCCATCAAGGAAGACCTCGATGCCGCCGCGCGGTTCCTGGCGCTGTTGCGGAACTGATCCGTCCCGGGGGATCGTGTCTTCGTTCGAAACTCGATGTTTTGAACGCCCCGCGCCGTAGTGCATCATTTTGCGATGCTTGCTGAGGAGCTGGCCTCCGCAAGGATAGCCGACGTATTTCGGATACCAAACAATCTAGCCGAGCTCGAAACTGGTGACGCCGAATATCTTGCCAATGGCAATTGCCGGTGCGCGACCGGTATACATCCGGGCCGTTTCGAAAACCGGTGCAAGTCCGAGATCTTGCGCCAATTCCACCGCAATTTGGTTCGGTTCGGGCACATCCAGAAAGACCGCACCGGAACCGTCTTCGATACCGGATCCAGCCAACAAATCCGACAGTAACGCTTCCGCGACTTGTCGGTCTTCAGCGAAGAGCGGACCGATTTTGTGACCATTTCGACACGGCCGGATCACACCGTATCCGATCAGTTTCTTGTCCCTATAGGCTGCCCGCGACACGTGGCCGGGCGCCGAGATCCAAGATTGCAGAAACCCATCGCGGGATGCCGGAAACACCTGACGATCGAAGGCGACAATCTCCTGCGTCGATCGATCCAAGGGCACAATTTCGATTTCCGAATGACACGCCGCGCCGCCAATGTCTAAATTTGCCGGCAGGCTTCCGCCATAGCGCACGTTCCGATAAGCGAGTTCAAAGCCCGAACGGCGATAATTGTCCTGTTCCGCGAGCACGCCATCGAGGCCAACCAGCCGTTCGCCCGCGTGCAGCACGGCGTGACGCCACAACCGGTATCCGTATCCCTGCCCTCGATAGGGTGCCTCGACGATGTAGAATCCCAGAAAGGCGAAGCTGGGACCGTAATTAATCACCGAAATTGAGGCGATCATCCGATCTCCGAGCCAACCGCCCATAAATCCACCGGGATCGACCGTTGCAAAACAACTTGCGTCCGAAATGCCCGGATTCCAGCCCTCGGCCGCCGCCCATTCGACAGCTCGATCAACGTCTGCCGGCGACATGGTCCGGATGAAAAAGTTATCGCCCAATGAGCTTGTTTCTCTGGTCTACAGTGTTACCGAGCTTCAGTAGAGTCGCATTGGGCCCATGTCACGCGCAGCCGGCAAGTCAATTATGAGACCCGCGGCCTGTCTCTTTCTGCTCGGATATCGGGGCTTTGGATGAATGGGGGCCGATCCGGCGCCACCCAACGATTTTGCCGTTCAGTCCGGCAGACCGGCTTTGCGCAGGCCGTCCATCAGCAACTCGAAATATTC
>CAXMQD010000017.1:0-2709 GCA_964194965.1 uncultured Acidimicrobiia bacterium
GGATCTTCATCACCGACGATTGCGAAGGCCTGGTGCCCCCATACCTGCGCTTCCTGCGCGGCGTGATCGACAGCGAGGACCTGCCGCTCAACATCAGCCGCGAAATTCTGCAGACCAACCCGGTGCTGGCCAAAATCCGCGCTGCCGTGACAAAGCGCGTGCTGAGCGAAATCAAGAAACAGGCCGAAAAGAATCCCGAGGATTACGCCGCGTTCTGGGACAACTTCGGTCCGGTGCTCAAAGAAGGGCTCTACGAGGACGAGGGCCAACGCGAGACCCTGATCGAGTTGGCGCGCTTCGCCTCCACCCGGGCCAGTGGCGGAGACAGCGGGGGTAACGGAGCGGTCGGGCTGGCGGATTACGTCGCGCGCATGCCCGAGGGCCAGGAAGCGATCTACTATATCAGCGGCGAGGACGCGGCGACCCTGCGCAAGAGCCCCCAGATCGAGGGTTTCGCGGCCAAGGGCGTCGAGGTCTTGCTGATGAGCGACCCGGTCGATGAGTTCTGGCTGCCGGTAGTACGCGAATACCAAGGCAAGGCCTTCAAGTCGGTGACCCGCGGTGGCGCCGATCTCGACAAGATCGCCGATGCCGCCAAGGATGGCGAAAAAGCGGCGGCCGAGAATCAGGGCAAGGCCGGACCCGGCACCGACGCGCTGATCGCCTTCGTCAAGCTGGCGCTCAAGGACGAGGTCAAGGACGTGCGCGCCTCCGAGCGCCTGACCGACAGTCCGGTGTGTCTGGTCGCCGACGAGGGCGACATGGACATGCACCTGGAACGCCTGTTGAAGCAGCACAATCAGATCGACCAGGCCTCGACGCGAATCCTGGAGATCAATCCCAAACACCCGCTAATCCAGCGCCTGGCCGCGGAACTCGAGACCCAGGGCGCCGTGGCGGCCGATGCGGCCGAGGGCGACGCGCTACCGCCGCTCGAGGAAGCGGCGCGGCTCTTGCTCGACCAGGCGCGCATCCTCGAGGGTGAGCCGCTGCCCAACCCGAGCGCTTTCGCAGGCCGGCTCAGCCGCCTGGTCGCACGCGGCTTCGGCCCGGAGTCCTAGAATAATTTCCACTGACGTGGGTTACTTACCCAGATCGCCCAGGTTCATGGCGGCGGCGGCCAGGACCGGGCCGGCGCGGCCCTGCTGGACGATAACGGCGCAGCCGTCACGGCCGCGTGCCCGGGCGCCCGCGAGATCGAGCGGTATTTCGAGGCGCGCGCCGGTCCAGGTGCCCAGGCGCTCGAAACTGCGCACCACGTTGGCATTGCGCAGCTTTCGCCCGGCATTCTCGCCGCGCTTGATCTCGGTCAGGTGCACGCGGTCGTAGACCGCCAGCCACACCGTGGCGCCTTCGTCGGGCGCGTGACCCTCGGGAATGATGACCATGCCGCCGTTGCCGGTGCCGAAGGTGATATCGATGGGCCGGTCGCGCTTCGCCGCTGTCTCGATCGCCCTGAGAACCTCGGCGCGGCGCGAGCCGACCACGTTAATGCGGCCGTCGACCACGATCTGCGGCGTGTAGACGTAGCGCAGGTTGAGCGCCTCGCCGTAGCGCTGTTGGCGCGCGGTATATTGTGGACTGGCGTAGGGGTCCTTCCAGCCGATGTAGTCCCAGTAATCGACATGCAGCGACAGCGCCACGATGCCGGGCCGTTCAGCCAGCTCGGTGAGCAGTTCATCGGCCGGCGGACAGGAACTGCAGCCCTGCGAGGTGAACAGCTCGACCACCACCTGAGGACCGGTGGCCGGTTCGGCGGTGGCGTCACGCGGCGCCAGGGCACCGGCGAGCAGGGGCAGCAGGACGGCCGCCGCCAGGACGGCGCGGTACGCGCCTCGGGGAGCATTCAAATCGAACATACCGCCAATTTAATGGGTGCCGTACCTCACGCGCGAATCACGTTCGGGTGAGGCTCCGTAAGGTTTTGTTAACCGGCCTTCAACAGGTCCCGCAAAACGTAGTGCAGGATGCCGCCGTGGCGGTAGTATTCGACCTCGTCGGTGGTGTCGATGCGGCATAGGAGCGGGATTTCCTCGGTTGTGCCATCCGGCCGGTGGATGCGGCAGGTCAATTCCTTGCCCGGCGCCAGTCCCTCGGCGACACCGAGAATGTCGAAGGTCTCCGCGCCGGTGAGGCCGAGCGTGGTGCGGCTGGCGCCGTCCTTGAACTCGAGCGGCAACACGCCCATGCCGATCAGGTTCGAGCGGTGGATGCGCTCGAAGCTTTCGACGATTACCGCCCGAATGCCCAGTAGCCGGGTGCCCTTGGCCGCCCAGTCGCGGCTCGAACCGGTGCCGTATTCCTTGCCGCCGACGACCACCAGTGGCACGCCCTCGTCCTGATAGCGCATCGCGGCCTCGTAGATCGGCATGACCTCGCCCGAAGGCAGGTGCCTGGCGACCCCGCCCTCGGTGTCCGGAACCAACTCGTTGCGGATGCGGATATTGCCGAACGTGCCGCGCATCATGATTTCGTGATTGCCGCGGCGCGCGCCGTAGGAATTGAACTCCGCCGGGCGCACCTGATGCTCGGTCAGGTATTCGCCCGCCGAACCGCTCTTCTGAATCGCGCCGGCCGGGGAGATGTGGTCGGTGGTCACGGAATCGCCCAACATCGCCAGCAGCCGCGCGCCGCTGACATCGGCGAGCGGTTCCGGCTCCGCGCCCATGCCCTCGAAGAACGGCGGGTAGCGCACGTAGGTGCTGCCGG
>CAXMQD010000018.1:0-10806 GCA_964194965.1 uncultured Acidimicrobiia bacterium
CTGCCTGGCGGCCGAGTTGTGGATCGATGCACGGGGCAAACCACGCAAGCACCGCTTCCTGCGCGGGCTGATGCGATCGGCGGCGCGGCTCACCTACGAGCAGGTTCAGGCCGCGCGCGACGGCGACCGCGAGGCGGTGGCCGAGGCGCTTCATGAACCGGTGATTGCGCCGCTCTACGGCGCCTACGGCGCGCTGCTGGAGGCGCGGCGCGGACGCGGCACCCTGGAACTCGACCTACCGGAGCGACGTGTCGTCCTCGATACCGCGGGCGAGGTCGCCGCCATTGAAGCGCGCACGCGCCTGGACAGCCATCGCCTGATCGAGGAGTTCATGATCGCCGCCAACATCGCCGCGGCCATGGAGCTCGAGGCGCGGCGCCGGCCCTGCATGTACCGAGTCCACGACCAACCGGATCCGGTCAAGATCGAGGCCCTGCGCCAGGTGCTCGACAGCCTGGACCTGCGGCTCGCCCGCGGCCAGGTGATGCGCGCCAAGCTCCTCAACGGGGTAATCGAGCGGGCCAAGGCGCTGCCGGCGGCGGCCATGGTCAACATGCTGGTGCTGCGCGCCCAGGCGCAGGCGGTCTACAGCCCGGACAATATCGGCCATTTCGGTCTGGCGCTGACCCACTACGCCCACTTCACGTCGCCGATCCGGCGCTACGCCGACTTGCTGGTGCACCGGGCGCTGATCGCGGGGCTAAAACCGGATGACGGCGCCCTGCCTGCCGATTCCGGCGCGCGCTTCGCCGAGATCGGCGAACACATCTCCAAGACCGAGCGCCGCGCCGCGACGGCCGAGCGCGACGCCGTGGACCGATTCACCGCGGCCTATCTACACGACCGGGTCGGCGAGGTGTTCCGCGGCGCCATCAACGGGGTTGCCCGCTTCGGCCTGTTCGTCACCCTGGACGAAACCGGGGCCGACGGGCTGGTGCCCATGAGCCTGTTGCCCGACGACTACTACGATCACGACGAGGCCGGCCACCGCCTGGTCGGGCGGCGCTGGGGCCGCAGCTACCATCTGGGCGAAGCGGTCACCGTGCGCCTGATGGAGGCCGCCCCGGTCACCGGCGGCCTGATTCTGCAACCGGTCGAAGAACCCGCGGAATCGCCTGCATCCAACGCATCCGATGCGGCGGCCGCCGATTGGCACCCGCTCGACAAAAAATTGAGCCGGCGCCATGCCGGAGCGCCAACGGCCAAAACGGCGGCCAAGACGGCGGCCAAGACGGCGAAACCGCGCGAACCGGCGCCGCCAAAAGGCCCCACCAAGCGCCGGCGGCGAGTCCGGAAGCCGCGCGCTTAAGAATTCGAGAAAGCGCGAATATCTATAAGATTTATGGTTAACGCAACTTAAGTGATTGGGACTCTTGACTTGCTTGGCCTGTCGAATATTCCCTAACTGGCCGTTTCTTAACGATTTTATTTGAAATATAACTAGCTTTGGAATGCCCCCTTCGGGTACTATGCTTACTCGATTGTAAACAAGAATATTGCCAACGAATTTTAACGTGGGGTCATTGAAAGGGTCATGGGAGGTTCAATAAAACGACGTCGGTTCCGATATGGGCCGCACGCGTGGCGACGTCTCGGCACACTGTCGGTGGCGTTTTTTATGGTCGCCTGCACGGCCCAGGACACCCGGGTCGCGACGGAAGGTGACTTGGCCCTCGCCAGCCTCCTGTTCCAGGACGGCTATCAGGACATCATCGATATTTACATTGACGAGGTCGATGCTTCCGACCTGGCGCTGGCGGGACTGGACAACCTGACCGACCTCGATCCCGATATCTCGGTGTTGGCGCAAGGCGGTTTGGTGACCATCAAGTCGGATGGCCAAACGGTCGGGAACTTTGCCGCGCCGCCAGCCCAGGACACGGAAGCCTGGGGCGAACTCACCGCGTCAGCGCTACGCTTGGGACGCAGCCACTCGGCAATTATCGACAAAACCGACCCCGAAGAAATATACGAGGTGGTCTTCGACGGCATCCTAACAGAGTTAGACAAGTTCTCCCGCTACGCCGGCCGCGAGGAAGCGCGCGAGAACCGCGCCAGCCGGGATGGCTTCGGTGGCATCGGGGTGCGAATCCGTTTGATCGACGAGGGCGTGCGGATCCTCTCGGTGATGGAAAATACGCCTGCCGAACGCGCCGGGCTCGAGGACAACGACACCATCGTGGAGATCGACGGCGAAAACACCGTGGGTCTCAACCAGCGCGAGGTGGTGAAGCGCCTGCGAGGGCCGCTGCGCAGCCGCGTTGCGCTGACCATCGCGCGCGAGGAATCGGACGCGGACCTCGGGATCGAAGTGGTCCGGGCCCACATCGTTCCTCAAACGGTGACCTATCGGCGCCATGACAAGGCTGCCGTCATCCAAGTGACGGGCTTCAACCAGAGCACGACGCGAACGCTGCGCGAGAAACTCGATCAGGCGACCAAGGAGATCGGACCCGATCTCTCCGGCGTCGTGCTCGATCTGCGCGGCAATCCCGGCGGCCTGCTCGATCAAGCGGTGGCGGTTTCGGATCTCTTCTTAGGGCACGGCCGCATCGTCTCGACCCACGGGCGGCACCCGGACAGCCACCAATACTTCGACGCTGACATCGACGACTTGGCCAAGCACCGGCCGGTCGCGGTGCTGGTCAATGGCAACTCGGCCTCGGCCTCGGAAATCGTCGCCGCGGCACTCCAGGATTCCGGGCGCGCCGTGGTGATCGGCAGTGGCTCCTTCGGCAAAGGCACGGTGCAGACCGTGCTGCGGCTGCCGAACCAGGGCGAGCTCACCCTGACCTGGGCGCGGTTCCATGCGCCGACCGGTTACGGGCTCAACCGCCGCGGCGTGATACCCAACATCTGCACCACCGGCATACCCGATCAGACCACCGAAGACATTCTCGGCCGCCTGGTTAACGGCGACCTGCCAATCGACCGCGCTACCCAGCACAGGGACATCGGCCCGGACGACGAGGCCGGTATTGCCGCCTTGCGCGCCTACTGCCCAGCGCGGCCGACCGATAACGAAATCGATCTCGAGGTCGCCTTGCGCCTCTTCGAAAGGCCCGATCTTTTCGCGCGGGCCATCGGCGGACAGGCGCCGGATACCGCGCTCCTGGACAAGGGCCGCTCGGCCGATGCATCCGGCATTCAGTGATCGTTATTGAAATCCGTCGTTAGTCCCGCGGCGGCCGCCGGCCTGGTGTTGATTCGCCAGACGGTGTCCGCCAGCCCGGGCGGCTTCGGCGCCGAGGTTCTTTTAGGGCGGCGTAGCGGCCGTTCGCGCTTCATGCCTGGCATCTATGTCTTTCCCGGCGGCCGCGTCGGCCCCGAGGATCACCAGCCGTCGGGCTTCGCGGAGCCTTTGCCGGAGCCGCCGCCCGGCCTCGATCGGACGACCCGCCAACGCTTGCCCGTGTTCGCGCGCGCGGCGCTGCGGGAGACCTACGAGGAGACCGGCCTACTGCTCGGCGCCGCTCAAGTCGCATCCGCCCCCTCGCCCCGGCGTGGTGCTCCCGGTCCCGGCGGTTCCGGCCTGGATGGTTCCGGTCTGGGCGGCACGGCGCCTTGGAAGGCGTTCGCGGCGGCCGGATTGGATCCCGGATTCGCCGGCATGCGCCTGGTGGCGCGCGCGATCACCCCGGCCAACTCACCGGTCCGCTTCCATACCCGCTTCTTCCTTGCCGAGGGCACGGCGGCGGTGGGCGAAATCGCTGGCGACGGCGAGCTGGAAGACATTCACTGGGCGCCAATCGAAAGCCTGCCGGAATTGCCCATGGCAGACATCACCCATCTGGTCTTGGAGGAAGCCCTGGCCCACCACACCGGAGCCGGCGGGCCGGGCCGCCTGGCGCCGTTGTTCCATTGGATCGGACCCAGGCGCTATGTTAAATCTCGATGACAATGACCCCCTGAGATCGCGCGGGCTTGACTTGCCAGGCCCGGCCACTATCTTCCGGGGCTAGCACGCCAGGATCCGAGTTCGCACCGAAAGGACCGCGCCATGGCAAAACCGACGACCCAGCTGATCAAGATGGTCAGTACCGCCGACACCGGCTACTTTTACGTGGCCAAGAAAAACCCACGCACCCTGACCGAGAAACTGCAAATGCGCAAATACGACCCGCGCGCGCGCAAACACGTCATATTCAAGGAATCCAAGATGAAGTGAGCCGCGGCCAGCCGCGCGCTCCAAGAAACGAAGACGGCCGCCGTTCCGGCGGCCGCTGTGCGTTTGAAAAGTCCCGAACGGTCTTAATTTTATTTCAAGCGCCACCGATCGCGGCCGCGGCCGGGACCACGGTCGCCGCCGTTTCGGGCGCCGCGGCCGAGCGGACCTGATTGCGGCCATCGTTCTTGGCCTCGTAGAGGGCGGCATCGGCACGCTCTAACAGGGCACCCGCCGTCTCCCTGGCATCGGTGGTCGTGGCGACACCGATCGAGGCGGTGATATCGAGTGCTGCCTGGCTGCCGGAGACCTCGAAAGCCTCCGACCCGATCTTGCGGCACAGGCGCTCGGCCACCATCAAGGAAATGTCGGTCGGCGTGCTCGGCATGATCACCACGAACTCCTCACCGCCGTAACGCGCCAGCAGATCGAAGTCGCGGATGCTGCCGCTGACCCGCTGGGCCACGGCCCTGAGCACTTCGTCGCCGCTGGCGTGGCCATAGGTGTCGTTGACCCGCTTGAAGTGGTCGATGTCGAAGATCATCACCGAAACCGGCTGCTGGGTATTGTCGATCTCCGTGATTTTGCGATCCAGATGGGCATTCATATAGTGCCGGTTGTAGACGCCGGTCAGCGCGTCGGTGTAGGCCAGCGATACGCTGTTATCGAGCATCAAATGGAGCTTGTCGTGATAGCGGCGGCGCCGGATTTGGGTGCGTGTGCGCGCCAGCAGCTCGTTTTGATCGATCGGCCGAATCAGGTAATCGGTGACGCCGAGTTCCAGGCCCTTGGCCAGCTGCGCCAATTCGGACTCGTCCAAGACCAACAGGATCGGAACGTGCCGCGTCTCGTCCTGGGAACGGAACTGGGAACACAGGCGCAAACCGTCCTCGCCGGCCAGGTCGAGATTGACAATCACTAGGTCCAGCCCGGGCTGGTGGCCGCGTTCCAGCGCCTCGGCGCCGCTGCTGACACGCTCAACCCTGTGACCCGCCGCTGTCAAATATTCGCATAATTTTCCGGCCAGCAGGTTGTCACTCTCGGCCATCAGAATCTGGCCCTTGGAGGCGTCGACCTCGGCGTCTTGCGGCGCCTCGCCGGCGATATCCATCTCGCCAGTGATCGCGTCGCGCATGCGTAGCTCGTCCATCATGACCTTAAGCCGCGTGAGCGAACGCACCCGCGCGAACAATGCGATGTCGTTGACCGGCTTTGACAGGAAATCGTCCGCGCCCGCCTCGAGTCCGCGAACCCGGTCGGCGGTATCGGTCAGCGCCGTGATCATGACGATGGGAATATGCCGCGTCTTCGGGTCGGCCTTGAGCCGCTCGGCGACTTCGAGGCCGTCCATGCCCGGCATCATGACGTCGAGCAGGATAAGATCCGGCGCTTGGGCGTGGGCTACTTCGAGGGCGGAGGGCCCGTCGCTCGCCGTGAGCACCTCGAAATACTCGGCCATCAACTTGGCCTCGAGCAAACGGACGTTTGCCGGAATATCGTCAACAACCAGAATCCGGGCTGTCATTTTTTGACTCCGGCGGGCCGATCTAGTTTAGAAATCGCTGGACCGTTTCCAGGAAGTTGGTCACGGAAATGGGCTTGGCGATATAGGCCTCGCAACCACCGTCGCGAATTTTCTCCTCATCGCCCTTCATGGCGAAAGCGGTCACCGCGATGACCGGTATGGATTTGAGGTTTTCGTCCTCCTTAATCCACTTGGTCACTTCCAGTCCGGAGACCTCCGGCAACTGGATATCCATCAGAATCAGGTCGGGTTTGTGCTCGCGCGCGATGCGCAGCGCTTCCATTCCGTCCTTGGTCTGCAGAATGTTGTAACCATGTGCTTCCAGCAAGTCGTGGAAGAGCTTCATGTTGAGCTCATTGTCCTCGACCACCAGAACCGTTTTGGCAGATTCGTTCGCCAAATCCTGTGTCACGCCCGCGCTCCCATCCTGAGTCAAATCCCGCTAGACCGCGTAATCAAGTAAGGCTTGTTCGGTGCCGCCCGCCGGAAACCGGTCCAACCACCCGCGGCCATCCGGCCATGGGCTACCAAATAGGCTCCAGAACCGAAATCTCAGCCAAACTCTAGAAGAATAAAATTAACGAGTGGTAAAGGATTTCAACCGAGCCACGCCCCCGATATCTCCGTAGCGTCGTAAAAAAAATGCGCCCCACCAGGCCGGTCCGGCTGGCCCGCATTCCTGGATATCAACTCGCGCTGTCGCAAGATAGGGCAATGTTCCCATGATTTGTCAGCCGCCATATCATTCGGCGTTCTCGCATCAATATCCGCGGTTTGCCAGTGTCGATCCTGCCTGTTAGTACAGAAATCGCTGACGTGGGGCACCGAGGCACAACAGTTTACCGGCGAGGCAGCGTGGCCGAGACCTCTTTCACCTTGGCGGCTTCGGTAGCCGCGGGCGGCGCGCTGGGCGCGTTGGGCCGCTACCTGGCGATCTCCTGGTTCGGCCACCGGCTCGGCACCGGCTTTCCCTACGGCACGTTGGCGGTGAACGCGGGCGGATCGCTGCTGATCGGCGCCTTCATCGCACTCGGCAACAGCCATTGGCGGATCGCGCCCGAGCTCCAGGCGTTCGTCGCGATCGGCCTGCTCGGCGCCTTCACCACGGTCTCGACCTTCGCCTTGGATACCGCCTTCCTCGCCGGCCGGCGGCGGCGCTGGCTGGCTGGCGCCTATGTGGTTATCTCGCTCGCGTTCTCGCTAGCGGGGGCCGCCATGGGCTACTATCTGACCCGCGCCGCGTTCGCCTGAAGCGCCGCACCCAAGCTTACCAAGGACCGGTTCACACCATGACCGACCGAGAACCGATTCGACTGGGCATCGATCTGGGCGGCACCAAAATCGAAGGCATCGCGCTGGACGCCCGGGGCCGGACGCTGGCGTGCCGCCGGGTTGCCACCCCGCGTGAGGACTATGCCGGCACGGTCGCGGCGGTGACCGGGCTGGTCGCCGCGCTTGAGGACGAAGCGGGTGCGCGCGGCAGCGTCGGCGTCGGCATTCCCGGCGCGGTTTCGCCCTTGACCGGCCGCATCAAGAACGCGAACTCGACCTGGCTGATCGGTGCCGCCTTCAACCGCGACCTGGCGGCGGAGCTCGGCCGGCCGGTGCGCCTGGCCAACGACGCCAATTGTTTCGCGCTTTCCGAGGCGGTCGACGGCGCGGCGGCGGGCGCGAACGTCGTGTTCGGGGTGATTCTGGGCACCGGCGTCGGCGGCGGCGTCGTCATCAACGGCAGGGCGCTAGGCGGCCGAAACGCCATCGCCGGAGAATGGGGTCACAACCCCTTGCCCTGGCCGCGCGACGAGGAGCGGCCGGGCCCTAGCTGTTACTGTGGCAAGCGCGGCTGCATGGAGACCTTTCTCTCGGGCCCGGGCCTGGCGCGCGACTACGCCGCGAACGGCGGCACCGAGGTACGTTCCGAAGAGGTCGTGACCCGGGCCGAGGCGGGCGAGGTCGAGGCGCTGGCCGCGCTGGATCGTTACGAAGACCGGCTGGCGCGCGGCCTGGCCCAAGCGGTCAATCTGCTCGATCCGGATGTGATCGTGCTCGGTGGGGGGTTATCCAATTTGCCGCGGCTTTACCAATCCCTGCCCGCGCGCCTGCCGGCCTACGTATTCTCGGACCGGGTCGATACCGAGTTTCGCCCGCCGCGCCACGGCGATTCGAGCGGCGTCCGCGGCGCCGCCTGGCTGTGGCACAAGGATGAAGCGGCCGAGGCAATCCCGGGCGCTGGCCCAGGAGCCGGCCCGGGGACGGCCGATCCATGACCACCCTGTGCCGCGACTGCCTGGACAGACCGGCAGCCGCGCGCCCGGAGGGTGGTGGTGGTGGTGGTGGTGGTGGTGGTGGTGGTGGCAGTGGCGGCGGCGGCGGCGGTGGCGGCGGCGCACGCTGCCCGGCCTGCGGTGGCGCGCGCCTGCTCTCGCATCCCGAGCTGGACGACCTCGGCATCGCCCATATCGACTGCGACGCCTTCTACGCCAGCGTGGAAAAGCGCGACCGTCCCGAGCTGCGCGACAAGCCGGTTGTCGTCGGCGGTGGCCGGCGCGGTGTGGTCGCGGCCGCCTGCTACGTGGCGCGGCTTTACGGTATCCGCTCGGCCATGCCCATGTTCCGGGCCCTGAAGGCCTGTCCCGATGCGGTGGTGATCCGGCCGGACATGGCCAAGTACCAGCGCGCCGGCCACCAGATTCGCGATATGATGCGCGAGCTAACTCCACTGGTCGAACCGCTGTCCATCGACGAGGCTTTTCTCGATTTGACCGGCACCGAGGCGCTGCACGGCGGCAGCCCGGCGCGGAGTCTGGCGCGGCTAGTCGGACGGATCGAAACGGAGCTCGGCCTGACCGCTTCGATCGGCCTGAGCTACAACAAGTTCCTGGCCAAGATCGCTTCCGATCTGGACAAGCCGCGCGGCTTCGCGGTGATCGGCCGGGCCGAGGCGGTCGACTTCCTCGCCGACCAGCCGGTGCGCATCATCTGGGGCGTCGGCCAGGCGCTGGAAGCCGCACTCGCGCGCGACGGCCTGCGCCGCGTCGGCGACCTGCGGGCGCGCGAAGAGATCGACCTGGTGGCGCGTTACGGCGCCATCGGCGGCCGCCTGAGCCGGTTCGCGCAAGGCATCGACGACCGCCGGGTCGAGCCCCACGCGCCGACCAAGAGCATCTCCTCGGAGACCACCTTCAACGAGGACACCGCCGCGCCCGAGGCGCTGCTGGCCCAGCTCTGGCCGCTGTGCGAAAAGGTCGCGGCCCGGCTCAAGAAAGCCGATCTAGCCGGAACCGGCGTGACGCTCAAGCTCAAGACCGCGGGGTTCCAGCAACTCACCCGCAGCCGCCGCCTCGCCACGCCGACCCAAATGGCGGAGGTGCTTTACCGCACCGCCGCGCCGCTCCTCGAGCGCGAGGCCGACGGCCGGCATTTCCGCCTGATCGGCGTCGGCGCCAGCGAGCTCGGCGACGGCGAACTGGCGGACCCGCCCGACCTGTTCGACCCCGAGCGCCAACATCAGACCCGGGTCGAGACCGCGATCGATGCGGTCCGTGCCAAACTGGGCGACGGTGCGATCGCCAAGGGCCGGGGCTTTTCAGGAGCGGCGAAGCCCAGGGCCGGTGAACCCCGAAAGCCCTGACCGGGCTTGCGGCCGCTCACTCGACCTTGCAGTCGAGCGGCGTCAGGGCCTCGAGCACCTCGAGGTCGGCGCGCAGAACGAAATCGCCGTAGTCGAGCAACAACTCGTCGACGATCCCGTTGGCGTAGATGCGCAGCGCCTGTTCGTGCTCGGGTTCGGAGACGGTCTCGTCCATGCCGAAATAGGCTAGGCGCAGGCGCCACGATTTCTGATCCCGCAGCAGCGGCGACTCGAAATTCTTACGGGCATCGGCCGCCAAGGCCTCGGTGAGTGCCGCGTTCACCCCGAAGCGGCCGTCGTCGCCCGAGCCGTCGAACACGGTGCGCCACAGGGGCAACGCACCCGTGGCCGCGGCCTCCATCAATGCCAGGGAGTGGGCGGTCGGGAACAGGGTGCCCTCGGCGAGCATGACTTTGCGCGATTTCGGCGCGTCGAACACCGCCGTGCCGCGCTGGCCGGGCGCCGGGATGCGCGCCGCGCCGCGCAGCTCCTCGTCCGAGCCATCGGCATTAATGCGGTGGATAAAGAATCGGTAGTGCTGTCCGTCCCGGCTCTCCAAGGCGTTGAGCGACCAACCGAATTCGATGGCCCGGCCCTCGCTGGTGACCATCCGCACCCGGGTGCGTTGGCTTATGGTCCAGCCGGTGCAGACATCCGCCCACTCGAATTCGAGCTTGCCCTCGGCCCGGACCATGGCGGCACCAGAGCTGGAGCTGGACTTGGCCAGACTCAGGTCGTAGACCGCCCGGTGCGGCAGGAACCCGGCCGCGTTCGCATCGCTCGAGCCGCCCGGCCCGACCGTTAGCGCGGCCAGCACCGCGATCACGCAAGCGCGCCCGGCCATGAAACGTCCGAATCGCATTCGCAAGGTCCCTTCCATTTCCCCAAAAGACCGCTGTCTCGCGGCTGTCCGACACCGTACTATCGACCTATAACATGACGCAATCATGGCGCATTCATGACGCGCGGCGCCGCGAACCGGAACATCCCCGCCCGCTTTCAGGAGAACCCGATGCCCACCAAGCCGATCCTGCTGGTCACTCGCAAGCTGCCCGACGCCGTTCTGGAACGCGCGGCGCGCGACTACGACGCCCGCATCAACCACGCCGACGAGGTCTACGGCCCGGACGAGTTGATCGCGCGCGCCGAGGGCTGCGACGCGATCGTGACCTGCTCGACCGAACAATATAGCGCCGACGTGATAGAGCGTCTGCCCGCCAGCGTGCGCGCGGTGGCGACCTTTTCGGTCGGGATCGAACACTTCGACCTGGAGGCCGCCAAAAAGCGCGGCCTGGTGATGACCAATACGCCCGACGTGCTGACCGATTCGACCGCCGATATCACCATGCTGGTGCTTTTGGGCGCGGCGCGCCGGGCTTATGAGGGTCAGCAAATGGTGCGCGCGAACCAATGGGTCGGCTGGAATCCAAACCAGTTGCTCGGCGTGCACGTCAGCGGCAAGAAGCTGGGCATCTTGGGCATGGG
>CAXMQD010000019.1:0-5537 GCA_964194965.1 uncultured Acidimicrobiia bacterium
AACTGATTCAGCATCGCCGTGTAAACCGAGAGCGGCACCCGGACCTCGCCGGAGCGCTCGGGCGCGCTTTCCCGCGCCGATGCGGGCGTTGCCAAGATGAGGGCGATAACGAAGAACAGTCGTCTCATGGTCCAATCCTCCTGACTGGCCGTGCCGCTCGTGCGGCGAATCGAATAGGGCTGCGCGACATGGTGAAATCGTGCCTTACCGCCCGGTGAACTGCAGCTTGCGAAAAGCCGCGTAGCGCAGGGAATCCGCAAGATAGCGGCGTTGCGCGGCGTCGCGGATTGCCGGCGAATCCAAGATCGTCAAGTACTCGGCCAGCATGGTCTCGTCGGCGGCTAGATCTAGATCGCTCGACCAACCCGCGACTTCGAGACGAAGTCCGTGGATCAGCTCCCGCAGCGTGGCGAGTCGCGATCGGGCCTGGAGCGGGTCACCGGCGGCGAGAAATCTCCCGACTTGCCGGGCCTGTCGCGCGAACTCCCACGCCACCAAGTTCTTAAGCACATTGCGCTCGAGCGGGCCGGATACGCGCGGGCCGCCGCCGACGGTCAAGCTGGCGCGCGCGACGCCATTGCGCAGGTAGGCGACGTCTTTATAACGCAGCGTTACTTCGGCGATGGCTCCCGGATTTTCCGCGATTACGTCCAGCAAGACCACATGTGTATCTCCGGCGTAGAAGTTCGGTATGACGATCTGGATGCCTTCCTCGTCCTCGCCCCGGTCGGCCTGGATGCCGAGGTTGCGGGCCAACCGCTTGTCGATGGACTGCTCGGCCTCGCGCACACGCTGGGCCTGAGGTTCTCCCAGCCGCCGGGACCCCAGCACGTCGATCAGCTTGACCCCGGGGGCGAGCCGAATCCGCAACCGCAAGGCCCGTGCGACCGCGCGGCTGGCGGCATGCAGTTCCCGGTCGACCAAGGCGTCGGCCGCTTGGGCGCGATTGAGCACGCGGCGGTTACCCTGACCCGCGGCGACCAAACGATCGATGTGTGTCAGATCGTCCCGAGCCGCGAGGCTGACGACGCTCAAAGGCACGCCACTGACGGCGTTCCTGTGCGCGATCCGTTCCAGAGCCGGCAACTCGCCGGCCAAGGAAGCGCCGGTCACGAGCACCACGAGGCTCGATCCCAGGATGGCGCTGGGATCGTCACCCTGGCGCACGCTTTCCGTCGCCATGGCAAGCGCTTGTTGCAAATCGATGACCGCGGACGCCGTGTCTCGCGACGCGCCGAACAGTCGATCCATCGCCACCCGCAAGGGGCCATGCCGGAACTGCTCGGGCGGCACCAGGAGACCGCCGTCCGGTCCGGCCACGGTCAGCGAAAATCGGTCCTCCGGCTGCCGGACCCGGTTCAAGGCCGCGATCAAGGCGCGAATGCGCGCGCCGGTGTTGGCGTCCGTGATGCCCCGGGAGTCGATGACCAGGCCGATATTCATGGCCGGCCGGTGGCCGCCCTGACGCTCCGCGGCCTTCAGACCGACTTGGAGCCGCATTCGCGTCGGACCCTCGATGGCGGGCGCATCCGCGTGCAGGTAAACAGCCAGGGCGGCGTCCCCCGGCGCATCGAAGGGTTGGACGACCGTCCGGACCGCGCGCTCCAGCCGCAGGTCTTGGCCGAATGCCCCGCGGTCCCAGGCTCGCAGGCGCGCCTGCAACAGCCGCATGGCGGGATCGCCGGGGATATAGCTGTTGGACCAGTATCCGGTCGGCTCCTGGAAGGTCAGGTTTTCGAGTGCTTGGGCGCGCTGGAGAAAATTCGTCGCCCGCAGTCGCGCACCGATTCGATCTACCGGAACGGCCCCGGCCTCGCGCGTGTCCGGCACCTTCGCGGAACGGTTCTTCTTGTCGATCGATGCCGGGCGGGATTCCGCAATCTCGAGGTCCGCGCTTTCCATCAACGCCGGCGCATCGCCGGCCAAGTTGCTCTCGAGCTGGTCTGTCAGTGACAGGCGTTCTTGTTTCACCGGGGCACCGGCCCCTTGGCCCTCGGACTCCTCGTTCGACTGCTTGGCGAAGTACTCACGCGGTTCGGTCTCGGTTTCGATGCCGCCGCGATACCCGCCGTCGGACTTCGTCCTGGCACCGGGAACAGGGGCTCGTTGTATGTCTTGCCGATAGAAATCGATCCGGCCTTCCTTCACCGATTTGTTGCCGAGCTGCGCGATGATGTCCAATTCGCGCCTTTGGTCCGGATCTCGCGCCCAGCCTTCGTTGGAAAAGTTCTGATCGGTGGCGCTCGACTGACCGAGTTCGCGCGACCTATGGTTACCCGTCTTGCTTTTCTTCTGCTCGAGGCGCGCTGTTTCAATAGACTCCCGGCTGTCGTCGCCAAAGTCTTCGAGCCTTCCTCCAATAACATTTGACGCCTCGTCGAGGGAGCGGGATGGCGCACCGAATTGGGATACCGGCAATTCGTTCCCGCGTTGGGGCGGGGCGGGCGCTTTTTCGGCGACCGGGCCCAAGGCAAGCTGATCCTTGGCGCGGTCGAGACCGTCGTCGGCGGCCTCGATCTCCGCATCGGCCACCTGGATGCGCTGTGAAGAAGTGTCCAGGTAATTCATCATCAAACCGAGGCTGGCGATGATAACGACGGAGGCGGCCAAGCCGCCGGCCAGATAGTGCCGCGCGATGCTGGTCCGTGCCAGGGCCGGGGCCAGGGCCGGGGCCGGGGCCTTGCCTGCGGCCAAGCGGACCGCCCGCAAGGTGTCGGCCACCAACGCGTCGGAAGCGTCGTGCGACGGCAACTTTTCCAAGACCGAGTCCACCGCCCGCAACCGCTCCAGGAATTCCGTACAGGGCGTGCAGGCCGCCAAATGGTGCCGGATTTCGGGGCGCGCCTCCGCGGCCTCGATGCCGTCCTCCGCCAGGCGCTGTCGAATGGCGTCACAGCTAGTCATCGGTGCCTCCTGTGCCCCCGGCCGGCGCGTCGCGATCGGCGAGGCCATCGGCCAAAGCCAGACGCGCGCGGCGCAGGTGCGTCTTGACGGTGTTGAGGGGCAGGTTCAGGGAATGCGCGACCTCTTGTTGACGCAGGCCGGCGACGGCGACGAGCAACAGGACCTCGCGCTGAGTCGGCGGCAGCGCGAGCAGGGCTTCTTCCAGCCACGCGACCGTCTCGCGCGCCTCCGCGATGTGCTCGGGACCGGGGTTCGGGTCGGGCGGATCGATCGGGCCACGTGAATCGACGTAGGGCGCTGCCGCCATGGGAACGGCCTGGGGAACGGGCTGCGCGCGAATATGATTGCGCAGCGTGTTGGCCACGATCGTGAACAGCCAAGGTGCCAAGGGACGAGTCGGATCGTAGCTTTGCGCGGCGACATGAATTTTCAGGAATATGCTTTGAAATAGATCGTCGCGGTCGGCTTCGGCCACCCCATTGCGGATCAAATAGCTGTAGACCGGCCTCCGGTATGCCGCCAGCAGGGCGGGGAAGGCGCTCGCGTCGCCGCGGCAATGGCGGGCCAACCACGTTCGCTCCTCGAGGTCCACCACGTCCTGTGGCCGTTCCGCCGAGTCAATCACCAGGCTGCTCGATGCGACATTCACGAGCCCAAATACCTTTCACGAGCTGCGTTACCCCCCGTGACTCAGCAGTACACGCCGCGGCCGAAAAGGTTTCACGGCCGGTCCGGAAAATTGGCCCATGACGACGATTACGTGCTGAAATTGTGCGATTATTGAGGCGATGAATGCTTAACGAGACCTTAAGGCCCCAAGCGCCGCCGGCGGTCGGGCGCCGCGCCGATTCGCTCGGGCACTCGGTCCGCGGCCGGGGATGTACCCGGCGATTCCCCGGTATATCGAGGTTAAAGATCTATTAACGGCCGCCGTGGCAAGGTCCGGAACCGGCGCCGGGGGCCCAAATGACCGGGTGATCAACGAATAGTGACGACGCATGTTGTGATGACCTGTCCGCTATGGCAGAAGGTCGGCCCGGGCTGGTTGTTCCCTGCGGAGACGAGAAACTTGATGGCGAGAGTGCCGTTCCGAACCTGTAGCCTGGCGGTGCTGGCCGTGGCGCTCGCATTGCTGTTCCTGGCGCCGGCGGCCGGCGCGCAGGATGCCGATTTCGAGGCCTGGCTGAACGGGGTTCGGCGCGATGCCAAGGCGGCCGGGATCTCCCAGGCCACCATCGAGGCCGCGCTGACCGGCTTGAATCCCATCGATAGGGTGCTCGAGCTCGACCGCCGGCAGCCCGAGTTCACCCGGACCTTCTGGTCTTACCTCGACCGCGCGGTGACACCCGCGCGGATCGAGCGGGGCCGGGAGCTCTTGGCCGAGCACGGCGAGCTGCTGGGCCGGGTTCAGCGGCGCTACAACGTGCAGCCCCGCTACCTGGTGGCGTTTTGGGGCCTGGAAAGCAATTTCGGCAAATACACCGGCGGGTTCTCCGTGATCGGCGCGCTGGCGACGCTGGCCTACGATGCCCGCCGCGGCGCCTTCTTCCGCGCCCAATTGCTCGACGCCCTGCGCATTATCGACCAAGGACATATCGGTTTGGCGGAGATGGAGGGGTCTTGGGCCGGCGCCATGGGCCAGCTGCAGTTCATTCCCTCGACATTCGTCGGCTATGCGGTCGACTTCGACGGCGACGGGCGCCGCAATATTTGGACCGACCTGCCGGACGTCTTCGGCTCCGCGGCCAACTATCTTTCCAGCATCGGCTGGCGCGGCGACGAGAAGTGGGGCAGGGAAGTGCGCCTGCCGGACGGGTTCGACTGGGAGCTGGCGGGACTCAAGCTGCGCAAGCCGATTGCGGAATGGCGCCGCCTGGGCGTCCGCCGTGCCGATGGCGGCGCGCTGCCGGTGGCCGATATTTCGGGCGCGATCGTCGCCCCAGGCGGGCACAAGGGCCCCGTGTTCCTGGTTTACGGCAACTTCCACAAGATTCTGAACTGGAATCGCTCGCTGCTTTACGCGATCGCGGTCGGCCATCTTGCGGACCGGATCGCCGGGCGCGGGGCCTTGCGCACCGCCCGCCCGGCCAAGGAAGAGCCGCTGTCGCGGGCCCAGGTCGCGGAGATGCAGGACCTCCTGGCCCAGCTCGGCTTCGACGCCGGCGAGCCCGACGGCGTGATTGGCTCCCGGACCCGCGCCGCCCTGCGCGCGTTTCAGCGCGCCGCCAAGGTGCCGCCCGACGGCTATCCGACGCCGGATCTGCTTAGCAACATTCGACGCAGCGCCGTCGGCGCCGATTCGACCAATTGAACCCAGCGTTGCCGACGCGAGAAGAGATCGTTAGACTACGACATGTGCTAGGATGATGAGTCGAACCCACAACATGATGCGATTCGTCCGCGGGAACCGGCTTTTGCCGTTGGTTTTGGCCGGGCTGGGCCTGGTGCTGAGCGCCTGTGGACAAACTCAGCCGAAACCACCCGCCACGGCCACCGGCAGCTCGGCGGCCCCGGTTTTCGATCAGGGCCCACGTGCTTATAAGATCGGCAGCCCCTATCAGATTGGCGGGGCCTGGTACTACCCGAAGGTCGACTACAACTACGCCGAGACCGGCATCGCGTCCTGGTATGGA
>CAXMQD010000020.1:0-22031 GCA_964194965.1 uncultured Acidimicrobiia bacterium
CCCATGGAGGCGTTGTCGATCTTGAAGTTACGGATCGCCTTATAGGCGCCGGGCCACTTCGCATCGCCACCCTTCCAGCCGACCTTCTTGATCCAGCCGCGCGGCTTGCCGCAGTCGTAGGCCATATCCTTGTTCATGCCCCAGGACGCATCGGAATAGCACTCCGGCGTATAGCGCGGGAATTCGACCCACTCGCCGTCGAACTTCACCGTCGCCCAATGCGGCGTGTAGACCCAGGCCAGGATCGGCGCCTTGCGTTCGTAAGCCGATTGGATTTCGGCGAACAATGCGGCGTCGGTGCCGGCGTGCACGACCTCGTAGTCGAGCCCCAACGCCTCGGCGCGCTCGTCGTCGAAGCCGGCCCAGGTCACTGGCCCGCCGAGGTAGCGGCCCTTGGGCGCGGTCTCGGGCGTCGCGAAGGCCTCGGCGCAGTCGTTCAGCGCCTTCCAGTCGGGCAGGCCCGGGCACTTTTCCTTCATGTAGAGCGGGTACGACCACTCCTCGATGGCATCCATGCCGGTCTCGCCGAGATCGACGGTTTTGCCGGTGGCGAGCGAGGCGTCCATGGCCTCCTTGCCGGTGGTCTCCCACATCTCCATGGCGACGTGGAGGTCGCCGGACTCGAGGCCCGCGAACTGGGCGATGTAGTCGGCCTGCACCAGTTCGATGTTGTAGCCCATGGACTCGAGCACGCCCTTCATGATGTGGGTGGTCACGTACTGGCCGGTCCAGTCGTGAATGGTGAGCTTGATCGGGTCCTTGGATTCCGGCGCCGCCTGCACCGGCCCGGCCAGCCCCATCGCCATCGCCGCCGCGACAGCAATTGGCGCGAACGTGGCCTTGAATCTCGATTCCTTCATGTCGACAACCTCCCTTGCTTTGCCGTTCATCGGTATGTGGCCCGCCGCGCGCGAGCCACCGCCCGGTGTGTTGTTTTTTAGCCGCGGTTCGGTGCTCCCAGCCCCCCTTGGCTCCCTTGGGACCACGGAGTCCGGCCGCGCTGAAATGTGAAAGCGGAACGGCGAGCCTGTCAAGCGAAACCCACAAAATATCACAATAAACCACATTGCCGGGCCGCGGCCACCCGGCCTAGACTGGGGCCCTGGGCACCAACTGGGGCGAATGCGGACCGTCCCGGGCGTCCGCCCGGCAATCTCGAACCAGGAGACCCGAAGCCTTGCATCAATCGGCGCGCCAGGCCGCGATCCTGCGGAACCTCGACTTGCACGGTAGCTGCACCGTGGGCGGACTGGCATCGCAGTTCGCGGTCTCGGACGAGACCATCCGCCGCGACATCAAGGTGATGGCCAACAAGGGCTTGGTCGAGCGGGTCCACGGCGGCGCGGTGCTGCCCGACCTGTTCCGCGAGCCCGATTTCCAGAGGCGCCTGAACCGCAACGCCGAGGCCAAGAAGGCGATTGCCCGCGCCGCCGCCGCCCAGGTCCGCGACGGCGATTCCCTGATGCTCGATACCGGCAGCACGACCGCCTATCTGGCCCGGGCCCTGACCCAGCGCAGCGATTTGATGGTGGTGACCAACTGCGCCGAGATCGCGCGCACCCTGGCGACCAGCGGCCGCAACAAGGTCTATCTGGCCGGCGGCGAGTTTCGCGCCGACGATACGGCGAATTTCGGCCCGGCCGCGACCCGCTTCGTCGAGCGCTTCCGGGTGCGCCACGCGGTGCTGTCGATCGGCGCGATCGCCGCCGACGACGGCTTCATGGATTTCCATCTGAGCGAGGCCGAGTTCTCGCGCGCCGTCATTGCCCGGGCCCACCGGGTCATGGTGGTCGCCGATCACACCAAGTTCGCCACCCAAGCTCCGGTCAGGGTCTGCGACTTCGCCGAGGTCGGCGCGCTGATCACCGACCAGCCCCCGCCACCTGCCGTCGCCCAGCGCCTCGACGAGGCCGGGGTCGCGGTGACGATCGCGGAGTGAGGGGCGCCATGATTCTCGACGACTTCCCGCGCGTGCCGCTCGCCCATCTGCCGACGCCACTGGAGCCGATGGAACGGCTGAGCGCGGAGTTGGGCGGGCCGCGCCTGTTCGTCAAGCGCGACGACTGCACGGGGCTCGGACTGGGCGGCAACAAGACCCGCAAGCTCGAGTTCCTCATGGCCGAGGCGCTGGCGGCCGACGCGGACAGCGTGATCACGGCGGGCGGCGTGCAGTCCAACCACGTGCGCCAGACCGCCGCCGCCGCCGCCAAACTTGGCCTGGCCGCACATCTGGTGCTGATCCGAAATGTGCCTCAGGATGCAATCCCGGCCGAGGACGGCTACGACCGCACCGGCAACATCCTGCTCGACCGCCTGCTCGGCGCCGAAATCCAAATCCTGCCGGCCGGCAGCGACCGCGCCGCGGCCATGGAGGCGCGCGCGGCGCGCTTACGAGCGGCGGGCGGGCGGCCTTATATCGTCCCCCTCGGCGGCTCCAACGCCACCGGCGCGCTCGGGTACGCGGCCTGCGCTCGGGAGCTCCTGGTCCAGGCCGAGGCGCTCTGCGGCGGCTTCGATGCGATCGTGCTGGCCTGCTCCAGCGGCGGCAGCCAAGCCGGTCTGGTCGCCGGACTGGAAGCGCTCGGCCACCCGGCCCGGGTCATCGGTGTCGAAGTCGACGGCAACCGCGACGGTGTCGCGGCGGCGGTCCGCGAGGTTGCGGCCGCGACCGCCAAACTACTGGGCCTGGACCAAGGTGCGATCCTTGCGCGAATCGAAGTGGTCGCGGGATACGGCGCCCCGGGCTACGGCCTGCCGACCCCTCAAATGCGCCGCGCGGTCGAGCTGGCGGCGCGCCGCGAGGGCCTGCTGCTCGACCCGGTTTACAGTGGCAAGGCGATGGCCGGACTAATCGGCCTGATCGCCGAAGGCCGGTTCGAGTCGGGCGAGCGGGTGGTGTTCCTGCACGGTGGCGGCGCGCCCGCACTATTCGCGTACCGCTCGGTGTTCGAGAATCCCGACCCCTGAACCCTTTCGTGGGGATGCCAGGGCGGCTGGTTACGTATCATCTCTCAATTGGGGGGCGGCAAACGCCACAAGGGAGATGAGACATGAAACGACTATTCGCGATCCTCACCCTCTGCGCCGCCACGGCGGTCACGGCCGGTCTGGGTGCCAATCCGGCGGCCGCAGATGGCCGCGGCGATCCTCGGCAGCACCGGCAGGAGCGCCTGTCCGACCGAGATCAAGACCGCTCCAGCTGGCGCCATCATCGTGGCAATAACCGCCACTGGGCGGGCAAAAACCAACGCAGGCATTACAAATTCCGGCGCCATCACAAGCGGCACCGCCACGCACTCGATCACAGGCCCGGCCAGAGGTACGGCCAGAGGCACGACTACCGGCGCGGCCAAGGCAACGGCAGATGGCCGGGACCCACCTACGCTTTCCAATTCGACGGCACGCGGTTCCTGTTCCGCTACCACTGACCGGCAGACCGGAAGCCGGCAGCGGATCCCCGGAATCGGCCGGGATCCGCTGCCGGCGCGAATCTGAGCCGGCGCGGCAGCGGCGGCGCCGAAATTCCTCTCCAACTTGGCGATGTCGTCCACCGAGACTCTCGTGCCAGTCGGCACTGGACATCGACCCATATCTTCGGTACCCAGACTCGGCGGGGATCGCTATCATTGCGCCACGAATAGGATTCGGAGTCGGGCGCCACGCCAATTATCGAGAACGACCGGAGGCGAGGCTGGCCCCAGCACACCGATAGGACCGGTCGCGACAAGTGCGGCGCGGCGAAGGGCTGCAAGGAGATTTAGTATGACTCAGACGCGGAAATCGGGAGCCATCCTTGTGACCGGCTTCGCCGGTTTGCTCTGCCTCGGCCTGTGGTCGGCGGCGGCGCCGGCCCAAAGCGCCTCGTGGCAGTCTGCCCACAACGCGGCCGTAGCCGCCTATCAGGCCGGCGACTACGCGGCCGCCGAGGCATATTTGCTGACCGCCCTCAACCAAGCCGAACATTTCGGACGCCGCGATCCGCGCCTGGCGGCCACGCTGAACGACCTGGCCCTGACCCACTTTCGCCAAGGCGAATACGCCGAAGCCGAACCGCTGCACCAGCGGGCGCTTCAGATGCGGGAGCGAATCTACGGTTCGGATCACCCGAAGGTGGCGGCGGTCCTGAACGATTTGGGGTTCCTCTACACCGCCCAGGCCCGCTACACCGAGGCCGAGCCCCTGCACATCCGGGCGCTGGCGATCCGCGAGAAGGCCTACGGGCCGGAGCATCCCGCGGTCGCCGAGAGCCTCAATAACATCGGCGGGCTTTATCTCGAGCTGGACCGCTACGCCGAGGCCGAGGCCCTCTATCTGCGCGCGCTGAGCATCGTCAGCAAGTCGCTTGGCGAAACCCACCCATTCACCGTGGCCAGCCTCAACAACCTGGCCGCGCTCTACGACGAACAGGGCCGCTACAGTGAGGCCGAGCCGCTCTACAGAAAAGCGCTGGATATCGGCGAGGAGACCTTGGGCGAGCACCCTCAGGTCGCGGCCAGCCTCAATAACCTGGCGCTTCACTACGACGCCCAGGGCAAGCTTGACGACGCCGAACCGGTCTATCTCAAGGCCCTCGGCATGGCCGAAAATACCTTGGGCCCGGAGCACCCGGACGTGGCGTCGATCCTGGACCACTTGGGTGTGCTCTATACCACCCAGGGTAAGGCCAAGGAGGCCGAGGCCGCACTTCGGCGGGCCCTGTCGATTCGGCGCAGGATGCTCGGCCAGAGCCATCCCCTGGTGGCCCAGAGTCTCGAAAACTACGCGTCGCTCATGCTTCAGACCGGGCGCGAGACGGAGGGCCGCCGGGCGCAGATACTGGCGTCTTCCATCCGGGCCCACAACGCCCAAGCCAATCTTCCCAAGGCCGAGGAATCGGATGAGCCAAAGAAGTCGGCGGTCCGCATTCTCAAGACGACGCAATAATCATCGGATGATGACCAAACCTGCCGGACCGATGCATCGCCCGGGGCGCCGCTTGGCCTTGACCGGCATCGCCGTGGCGTTCGGCGGTATGCTCGTCACGGCAACGCCGGCCGCCGCCGGGATCGACGTCAAGGCCGAACTCGAATGCCTGGCGCTGACGATTTATTTCGAGGCGCGGGGCGAAATCGACGAAGGCAAGCTCGCGGTCGGGCATGTGGTCATGAACCGGGCCCAGCATTCCCTATTTCCGCCCAATGTTTGCCAGGTGGTACGCCAAGGCGGCGACAAGCTGCGCTACCGCTGCCAATTTACCTGGTGGTGCGATGGCCGCAGTGACCAGCCCCGAGACCGAGAAGCCTGGGACAAGAGCCGGGCGCTGGCCCGCCTGATCTTCTGGGATTATTCGCTGGATCCCACCGCGGGGGCGCTCTGGTATCACGCCGACTACGTGCGGCCAAGCTGGCAACACGACCTGACCCGCGGCCCCAAAATCGGACGCCACGTCTTTTATGGTTTGACTGAAAACGGGCGCGGCAAGCTAAGTCCGGACAGTACCGCCGCCAGCTACACGCCGGACTGAACCCGCGCCTCGCCGCCCCGCCCGCACCGGGATTGCGGCCAGTTTTCCCTGAACTCGGCCCAATTTTTTCCTGAACTCGACTCCGCCTGCTTCGCCTCCCGAACATAGCGGGGCCGTTTCTCTTTCGGTCTCGAGCCGCGGCCCAATTCCCGGCGGGGCTTATCTTCGGCGCCAGATTCGATTATGATATCCTAAGTCAGGGAGCGAAGATCATGGTCTTGAACCGAACCGTCGACCCACTACTGGAGCGCCTGATCGCGGCGTGGCACGACGCCGAAGCCATCCGCGACATGCCGGAACTATTCTCCGAGGACAAGCTGGCCCAAATCGCCAACGCCACCATGGCGGCGATTGAGGAAGCTTGGGAAGCCCTCGGTCACAGCCGGAGAGAGCTGAAATCCGCGTCTCAGAGCCTCTTAGCACGGGGCCAGTTGGAGAACTGGGCGGCCAAGAAGCACGTCACTCTTGACTGAAATCGGCGGGTCATAAACGCGGACCGCCGGCAGGGCCGGACTCCTTCGGCGCGGGCCGTTTCGGTTGCCAATCAGCGTGAAGGGGATTATAGAATATTTTTACTAATACTTTCAAATAACTATAGGATTTTTCCGAGTTTTCACACGAAAACAATGCGCAGCCATAAAATTATTTCCTCGTAAACATACCCACCTCCAGGCCGAAACGTGGTATATAAATTCTTGAGATTCAAATTCTAGTGTCCATCTCCCTGTAGATTGAACCTGGGATGCCCCGTCGCATGCGGCGGGGTTTTCCTTTTGAGCCATGACCGAACCGGATTTCAAGCTTCTCCAAGCCGACGACCCGCCGCCGGTCACCGTGGTTCGGCCCGACTCCCCCTCGCCCTTCTTGCTGGTCTGCGATCACGCCGGCAACCTAATTCCACGAAAACTGGGCACACTCGGCGTCTCCGAAGCGGATCGGCGGCGTCACATTGCGTGGGACGTGGGGGCGGCCGAAATGGCAAATCGGGTTTCGGAGTTGCTCGACGCGCCCCTGGTGTTGCAGACCTATTCGCGCCTGGTCATCGACTGCAATCGCGACCCCAAGGTCGAAAGCGCCATGCCGCGGCTCAGCGAAATCACGGAAATTCCGGGCAACCGAGATCTTCACCCGCGCGAGGCCGCGGCCCGGATCAAGGAGATCTTCCAACCCTACCACGACCGCATTACCGCCATGTTGGACGCACGCGCGGCCGCCGGGCGGCGGACCATCCTGGTCGCGCTGCACAGCTTCACGCCCTACTTCGAGGGCCGGGGCGCCCGGCCCTGGCACATCGGCATCCTTTACAACAGGGACGACCGCCTGCCACGAATCATGCTGGAGTTGCTGGGCGCCGAGCCCGAGCTCACGGTCGGCGACAACGAGCCCTATAAGATCAGCGACGAAACCGACTACACCATTCCGGTTCATGGCGAACGCCGCGGAATTCTCCACGTCGAGATCGAAGTGCGCCACGACGAGATCGAATCCGAGAAAGGCCAGCGGACCTGGGCGGCGCGGCTAGTTCACATCCTCGAACAAGCGGCGAAACGGCTCGAGACCGTTGCCTAAGCAAAGAGAGCGGCGGCCTAGAGTGATTTCGTTTCGATCTCGGACGTGAGTCCCCTAGCGCTTGCGGCGCCCCATGATCCGTTTTAGCGTCCGGGGCGATTCATCATCCGGTTGCCATTCGGAATTTCGGGAACCAGCCTCCTGGGACTCAGTCTCCTGGGATTCGATCTCCTGGGATTCAGTCTCCTGGGGTTCAGTCTCCTGGGATTCGGCCTCGCCGAACTCCGCTCCCTGTTGGCCACTATCGGTGTCGGTCCCCTGCTCGGCCTGCGCCTCGCCATCGACCAGAAGCCCGGCAAATTCATTGTCGATGCTCTGGACGATCTCCCGGATCCCACCCTGATCCTGAACCTCCAGCGCCGTCACGGCTTGGCCGAGCATATCCGATAGCTGCGCATTTTCTTCGCGCAAACCTGCGATCTCCGCATTCTGGCTGTCGATGGTTTCCTGCTTGCGCTGCAAGCTGTCGCGGACCATTCCGAGCCGCTCCTTCAATCCCCGCACCACGTCGCTGTCCGCGCCGCTGCACTCACCGAGGCGCTCCGTGATAGCCTCGATTTTGGTTCGAAATTCTTGAACTTCCGGCATTACTATCACCTCACCGCAGAATTTGATCTGAATGAATTTGCCGGAAATCGATTGATTTTTTATGAATATTAAAATATTCAAAATTTTATAAGTTTTTCCGAAGTATTTTATTATTAATTTCTATGTATATTTTACCTCGTGGTGCGTTATTACGTGGCCGGAGGCGTGGAAACCGGCGTGATGGCGACCGGCCGCCCACTCCCAGATCCATCCCGGCCGTGCTAGTGGCAAGAATCCAACATAGGATACTCCGCGGATGGGATCAGGAACCAAAGAAATGCCACACAACAGTCGCTTCTTGACCAAGGCATTGGGTCCGGCGATCGCAGCCCTGGCCGGCCTGACCGCCTGCCTCGGCCAGGGAAAGGATCCGGAAATCATCACCGGCAGCGAGGCGCAAGTCGTGATCGTCGCCGATTTGGACAGCAGCCCGAATCCGCTGGCGAAACGCCACTGCGCCCAATTCGGCAAGCGCCCCAGGCTGAACGATACGTCCCCGGCCGCGGACAACCATCTAAGTGGCTGGGCCACCGGCACCAAGATTTTCTCTTATACGTTCGAGTGCCACTGACGCCCGACGATCTCCTGATCCGCCCGCGTGGCGGACAAGAAAAAACGCGATGCCAGAGAGATTATCCGCAGCATCGCGTTGAGTTCGTAATAGTGGGGTGATAACGATCGGGACGACAATCGCGTCCCATATTTTGTGTCCCATGCCTGACATCCACGCGCAATACGGGATTCCCCTCACAAGGAATTATGCCTTTCGGGAGGCCGACCTTCAGTCGCTATCAGCCAGAACCTCCCGAACCGCTTGAATCGCCGAATCGATGCCGGCGGCGGCAACATCCAGGTGGGTGACTGCCCGCAAGGTTTGCTCGTCGACAGGGCCGATCCGGACACCATGTGCCGCAAGCAAGCGCCGGGAAAGTTCCGAGGCGCTCATCCGCGCCGGATCGACGGCAAAAAAGACGATGTTGGTTTCGACCTCCTCGGGCACGATCGAAATGCCGGTGATCGCCGCCAGCCCGTCCGCCAGGCGTATGGCATTGGCGTGGTCCTCGGCCAGGCGCTCGATATTGTGGTCGAGGGCGTAGACCCCGGCCGCGGCGATAATGCCGGCCTGGCGCATGGCGCCGCCAAACTGATGCTTGCAGCGGAACGCCTCCTCGATGAAATCTTCGCCCCCGGCCAGAACCGCCCCGACCGGGCAGCCCAGGCCCTTGGACAGGTCGATCCAGACACTGTCACACGGCGCCGCGAATTCGGCCGCGGCATGGTTGCTCGCCACCACCGCATTGAGCAGCCGGGCACCGTCCATGTGGACCGATAGGCCGTGCTCCCGCGCGGCGGCCGCGACCGCCTCGATCCCCTCAAGCGGCCAAATGTGGCCGCCGCCCCGGTTGCTGGTCTGCTCGATCGACACCAGGGCTGAGCGCGGCGCGTGGCGATTGTCCCGGGGCCGGACCGCGGCGCGCACCATCGCGGCATCGAACACGCCGCGCCGGCCATCCAGCGGCCGCGTCATCAGCCCCGAGAGCGCCGCCGGCCCACCGGTTTCGAAATGCAGCGCATGGGCGGTCTTGTCGAGAATAATCTCCTCCCCGGGCCGCGCCCAGACTCGGTAGGCGATCTCGTTGCACATAGTGCCCGAGGGCAGAAACAATGCGCGCGGC
Source organism: uncultured Acidimicrobiia bacterium (assembly GCA_964194965.1). GTDB lineage: Bacteria > Pseudomonadota > Alphaproteobacteria > Kiloniellales > J153 > JACZVL01. The sequence continues at coordinate 9,337 of CAXMQD010000020.1, forward strand.
TTGCCCAGCAAATCCGCGACCATGTCCTGCAGCCGATTCACCGTGGGATCCTCGCCGCGCTGCTCATCGCCAACCTCGGCCCCGGCAATGGCTTGGCGCATGGCCGGCGAGGGCCGCGTTTGGGTATCACTGTAAAGGTCGATGCGCGGTCGCCCGCCAAATTCGGTCATTCGAAATCACCGGTTCGAATTGGCGGCGTCCCCGGATCGAGGTTCCGCGTCGAAAACCCCAAGCCCGGGGCTAGCGCGTACAGCGAGAAATGCATGGTTTCGGCGCTCCAGTGGTGGCCGGGGAATCTTGTGCCGGACGGCCCGTCCGCGTCAATGCAGCCCGGGCGATTTGAGAAATGCGTTGCGATCGGCGGATTCCACCGTGACGCTAAACTCGGCGCCGTCCCGGGAGATGGTCAGTGGAATCACCGTGCCGGCCTGGCCCAGCGACCAGATACGCCGAAACATCGCGGCCAAGTCGGCGACTGGGGCGTCGGCGACCTTAAGCACGACATCCCCGACCCGGACGCCGGCGCGCACCGCCGGCGCGTCGCTGGCCAGTCCGGCCACGACCAGCGCGCCCTCGGCGTCGGTCGCGAACAGGCCGAGCCAGGGCCTGGGCGGCCGGTCGACTTTGCCGAATCTCATCAGGTCGTCGAGAATCGGCGGCAGCAGATCGATCGGCACGAACATATTGCCGTCCTGGCGCCGGCCGGCGCCCTCGGCCTCCTGAACCAGGAGCGAACCGACGGCGCAAAGCGTGCCGTCACCGCCGATCAGCGCCGCGCCGCCCCAACTCGGATGCGGCGGCGCCGTGAAGATCGCCTCGTCCAGCAGATACTCCCAATATCCAGCAAACTCGCGCTTGCCCACGATATGCGCGGTCAGGGCGTGCGCGCGCCCGCCCTCGCCGGCGACGATGACCTGGTCCCCGACCCGCGCGCCCGCGGAGCTGCCGAGCTCGATCGGCGGCACGCCGAGCCGTCCGAGCGCCTGGACCAGGCCGAACCCGGTCACTTGGTCGTAGCCGACCACATGGGCCGGCGTCGCGGCGCCCGCGGCGGACACCAGCCACACCGACGCCGCCTCGGTGATCAGGTACCCGATGGTGAGCACCAGGCCGTCGGGGCCGATCATCACCCCGTTGCCGGCCCGCTCGCTGCCGAGCGAGGCGGCGGAGAACGCGTCCTCCGGAACTTCGCTGCGCAACGCCAGCACCGAGGAGAGCGCACGGTCCAGATCGAACCCCACCGCATCCGGCTTCGGTTGCAGCCCTTTGGGAAATTCCCATTCCTCTTCATCTTCGCTCATCGTCCGGGTCCTTCGCGTGTTTCCCCTTCCGGAGCCCCAATAGTAACGCAACAATCAAATAGTCCGACGATCAAATTCCTTCGTTGGTACACCTGACGCAGCCCATTGCGCGTGACCTCTCATTTCTAGATTTGGCGACACCGCAGGCGGTGTTTCTCCACTATCGATCTCGGACCGCATTTTACCTCAATATATGCGAATCGATACCGTTCCGCATGTCCGCAGTGCGGCCGGGTCGACCATCTCAGATGTTTACCGTAATGTATATGATCGAAATCCGACGCGGCGCAGTTGGCGCTCGATCGGGGCCATGACACCAGGGAGGAAATCTCGATGGTCGAGGTGCCGGCATCAGATACCCTCGACCGGGTGGTTGAATGCGCCGTCCAGGATTTCAATAACTCCGGCTGTGCCAAGAACCTGCCCATCGAGAATTGCCGCCGGGATATCCGGGTCAATCGAACCTCCGACGGATCCTCCGAAATTCACCGCTCCACGATCGCACGCGCCCCGTTGAAAAGCACGCCCCAACCCTATGATCCGGCTACTCAATGATAGCGGGAAAATTTATTCGACACGACGAGGTCGCCGCACTGGTTCGAGACGGCGATACGGTCGGCCTAATCGGCGGCGGTGGCGGCCTGGTCGAAGCGACCTTGCTGCATCACGAGATGGAGAAGCGTTTTCTTGCCGAGGGAAAACCCAAGGATTTGACGGTGATTCACGCTCTGGGCATCGGCGACCGGGAGGTTCGCGGGCTCAATCGATTCGCCCACGAGGGCATGGTCAAGCGCGTCATCGGCGGTCACTGGGTTTGGTCGCCGAGCATGCAGACCTTGGCCCAAGACAATAAAATCGAAGCCTACGTGCTTCCCGGGGGAGTCATCATGCAGTTGATGAGGGAGGTTGCCGCGAAACGCCCGGGTCTCATAACCCACGTGGGCCTCGGCACTTTTGTCGATCCACGATTGGGTGGCGGCCGCATGAACGCCGCCGCCAAGGACGACCTTGTGACGTTGATCGAGATCGACGACCGGGAATACCTTCGGTACCTGCCCATCCCCATCGATGTCGCGCTGCTGAGAGGGTCCTTTGCCGATGACGACGGCAACATCAGCCTCGACCAGGAACCGGCGAACGTAGATATCTACGCAATCGCCGCCGCGGCTCACAACAGCGGCGGCAAGGTGATCTTTCAGGTCAAGGGCCGCGTCCGGAACGGCGAGCTGGCCGCCCGTTCGGTGAGGGTTCCGTCCGCGATCGTCGATGCCGTCGTCGTCAACGAGGCGCAGCGCCAGGGCTACGACCTTATCTACGATCCCGCCATTTCCGGCGAAAAATTCGTCGAGGAAGCGAACCCGCCGATGCCGGAGCTCTCCCTGCGCCAAACCATCGCACGACGGGCCCATGAGGAACTTCGCGATGGGGCGGTCGTCAACTATGGCTTCGGTATTCCCGACGAGGTGGCGAGTATCGTCGCCGCGCGCGGCGATCAGCGGCGCTACTACCAAACGATCGAACACGGCACCTACGGCGGTACATTGTTAACCGGCTCGCTGTTCGGATATGCCCGCAATCCGACCTGCATGATCGACGGTCCCTCGCAGTTCGATTTCTATTCCGGCGGCGGCCTGGATATTGCGTTTCTGGGCTTTGGGGAAATCGACCGATTCGGAAACGTGAATGCCTCGAAGCTCGGCGGACTGACGGTCGGTCCCGGTGGGTTCATCGATATCGCGCAGAACGCACGGAAGATGGTTTTCGTGGGAACCTTCGATACCAAGGGGGCGAAATCGACAACCGGCGGCAGAATCCTGACGATCGAGGCGAATGGCTCGGTGCAAAAGCTGGTGAACGACGTCGAACAGATTACTTTTTCCGGCGTTCAGGCCGTTTCGCGGAATCAGAAAGTTCTCTACATCACGGAACGCTGTGTCTTCGAACTCAAGCCCGATGGCGTCCACCTGATCGAAGTTGCTCCCGGGATCGATATCGAGGCCGACGTCCTGAGCAGGATGGCCTTTCGGCCGGTCGTCAATGCGCCAGTTCAGATCATGTCCGCGGCTCATTTCACCGAGCACAAGCAATGACGCCCGTCCGATTGGCCATTGTTGGAGGGGGTGTCATCGGCCGCCGCCACGCCAGCGCGATTGCGGAGGTCCCCGCTGCCGAGCTTGTCGCTGTCGCGGACCCCGCAATATCGGGAAAGGCGTTGGCCGATGAACTGGGCGTTCCCCATCATGGCGACGTGCGGTCACTGTTCGCGGAGGAGCATCTCGATGGTGTGATCGTGTCGACTCCGACCGAACATCACTGCCAACCCACGCTGGCCGCGCTCGAGGTAGGCTGTCATGTCTTGGTCGAGAAACCGATCATGGCAACAGTTGAGGAGGCCCAGCAGGTCGTGAAAAAGGTGGCCGAGACCGACAGGCATGTCCTTGTCGGGCACCATCGCCGGTACTATTCGCTGGTTCACGAGGCGCGCGACATCGTGCAATCGGGCAAACTGGGCCGGCTCGTCGCCGTGACCGGGCAATGGAACACCCGCAAACATGATGACTATTATTCACCGGAATGGCGGAAAAAGCGGGAAGCCGGGCCGGTGTTGACCAATCTGATCCACGAAATCGATACGCTTCGGTATGTCTGCGGCGAGATCGAGAGCATTTCCGCCGAAATTTCGCACGATGTCATGGGGTTCGAGAAGGAAGACGCCGCCGCCATGATCCTGCGATTCCAAAACGGCGCGCTCGCAACCTTCCTGATGTCCGATCGAACACCGTCACCTTGGACATGGGAGTTCGCGACCGGTGAAACACCGGCTTATCCGAAATCCGGTCAAAATACCGTGCGTTTCATGGGAACGACGGCGGCGCTGGATTTCCCGAATATGGTTCTTTGGCACCATGGTGACGAAACCCCCGACTGGAACCACGCGATTCGACATGACGAGATTGCGCACCAGCTCGACAACGCCTTCACACGCCAAATCTCCCATTTTTGCGCGGTGATTTCGGGTCACGAGGATCCATTAATTACGGCGCGCGACGCAACCGAAACCTTGAAGGTTACGCTGGCGGTTTTCGAGGCCGCGCGGACCGGTAATAGGATCCTGCTGTGAGCGACGGGGTCGCCATACGGCTCGCGGACGACGGCCTCCACGTGGCGATCATAGTCGGTGCGGGAGAGTCGATAATCTAATAGAGACACAAGTCACTGGAGGACCCATGCTGAAAATTTGGGGACGCCCCAATTCGATAAACGTCCAAAAGGTGATGTGGACGGTTTCCGAGCTTGGACTTGAAGCGGAACGATTGGATGCAGGCTCGGAGTTCGGCGTGGTCTCCGAACCCTGGTTCAAGACCTACAACCCCAACCGCTTGGTTCCCACGATCGACGACGACGGGTTTGTCCTCTGGGAATCCAATGTCATTGTACGCTATCTGGCGGCAAAGTATTCGCTGGGCGAGCTGATGCCATCGGAGCTCGAGACCCGCGCCGTCGCCGAAATGTGGATGGATTGGCAACAGACGGCGATCATACCTGATCTTGGTCCCCTGTTCCGCGGCATGGTAAGGACGGCTGCCGATGCCCGCGATCCCGACGCCATCGAATCCACGGCCAAAAAGGTCGAAGCGAATATGCGCATGCTCGACGACCACCTTGCCGGCAAAACTTACTTGATGGGGGATCGGTTCACGATCGCCGATATACCTCTCGGTTGCGCCGGTTACCGATGGTGCGGCCTCGATATCCCGCGCCCGGATTTCCCGAACCTGGCGGCCTGGTACGAGCGCCTGACCGCGCGTCCCGGGTACGCGACCCATGTCATGCTACCCTTGACCTGATCGTTGGGGAATAAGGCATCATCATGTTGATGTTGACACACGCACCAAACCGCCCGGATTTCGAACTGCGACGGGTCTATTTGATAGTTTTCGGCGCCGGTTCTGGGGGACCCGTCTACGGGTTATGAATGATGGATCGGGTTGATATTATTCACCGTGCCTGCAAAAACTTCCCCGTACTCGGGTGCCCGAACGAGAAGAATCGCCCTAAGTGTGACGGCCGTCACACTGAAAATCGGAAATCATGATTACACTATAACAAGAGTCTATGAATTTGGCGGGGCGGTTACATGCGTGCCCGCCGACAAGAGGTGGTGGGGTAGCGGGAATTTTAGACCCCTAAATCATGAACGTGGATGCCAGCTATCCTAGGGTCGGAATTCGGGTTGGTACGGTCGTTGGAGACTGTCCTATTCGGCTGAGAGAACCAGCGGCAGTGTAACGTGTTTCACAAGATCTAGGTAACAAGCAGCGATGTTTAATCCCACCGAAGTGGTTATTGATGCCATCGAGAAGCAATTGCGGGACGCATACTTGAGCACTTATACGACTCTCGAACCGTCTTATCCCGGCATCATATCGTTCGTCAGCCGCATGGCATTGGAAATTATCGCCAATGGGGACGCGCCATACCACGATCTAAACCACACCATAGCCGTGACACTCGTGGGGCAGGAAATCCTTAAAGGCAAACACTTGCGGGACGGTGGAGTTTCGCCACAGGACTGGTTGTATTTTACGGTTGCCTTGCTCTGCCACGACATCGGTTATATCCGCGGCGTTTGTCAAAACGATCGTGATGGTTGTTTCGTGATCAATGCCGAGAACGAGACCGTCAGTTTGGCCCCGGGTGCCACCGATGCCGCACTAGGCCCCTACCACGTGGAACGGGGCCAAATCTTCATCCGCGAGAGATTTGGCGACAACCCATACATTGACGTCGAAACCGTCTGCGCCAACATAGAATACACGCAGTTTCCCGTGCCCGAGGAGTATGGCGCCGAGTCTGGACCCGATTACCCCGTGTTGCTTCGGGCGGCGGATCTCATCGGTCAGCTGGGCGATCCACACTACATGCGCAAGATCTCCGCGCTCTTCATGGAGTTCGAGGAAACCGGGGTAAATGCGAAGCTGGGCTATCAAACTTCGGCGGATTTGCGCGCGGCCTATCCCGTTTTCTTCTGGAGTATGGTCGGACCTTATATCGGTAGTGGCCTAGGCTAACTACGCATGACGCAGAACGGCAAGCAATGGGTCGCCAATCTCTATGCTCACGTCTTTGCCGAAGAACACGAGCTGCCAAGCTTGGGCTCGGAACGAATCGAGATCGTCAAGTCGCATAGTTGAGGAAATGCGTGGCTAGCGCATTGTCCAAGTGTTGGTAAAACGTGCCAAAATCGAAAATCCTGCCGTCGCCAAGAAACACCTAATGTCGCTTTGGTTTCGGATTTTTGGGGCCGTGGGTCGCCCGCGTTGAACCATTAGGTTACGGAATTAGCCGCATGGTTCGTGCGGTGGTCGATGCCCATTCTGCACAGAACCTCGAACGCCTTCCGGGTCGCGTTCAGGTTGGCGATGCCTTGACCGGCGATGTCGAAGGCGGTGCCGTGGGCTGGCGTGGCAATGGGAAATGGCAACCCGGCGGCGATTGTCACGCCGCGATCGAACCCCATCATCTTCATGGCGATCTGTCCCTGGTCGTGGTACATGGTGACCACGGCATCCAAGAGGCCATCGCGGCCTTTGAGAAACACCGTATCCGAGGGCCAAGGGCCATTCACGTCGATCTGCATTTGCCGCGCCTGTTCGATCGCGGGCGCGAGAATGTCGATTTCCTCGGTGCCGAAATTTCCCGAATCGCCGGCGTGGGGATTGAGTGCCGCGACCCCAATCCGGGGACGGGAGATGCCGGCCGCCCTCAGTGTTTCGTGCGCCAACCGCACGGCATCGACGACCTTTACTTGATCGATGTTTCCAGCCACGTCCTTGAGCGCGATATGGCTGGTCACGCGGGTCGTGATTAACTCGTCTAAAAAATTGACTTCCGAATGATATCCCGTAAATCCGATGTACTCGGCAATGTGGCGGTGCTCGTCATCGGCCGCCATCCCGGCCAGATGCAGCGACGTCTTGTTGAACGGTCCGAACAGAATGGCATCGACCAGCCCCGCGCGGGTGATATCGATGGCGCGCTCCAGTGTCCGCAGGCTCGTCTGTCCGGCGGCCGCGCTGACCGCCGATATCGTCACCTCCTCCGGCGGAATGGTTTCCATGGGAAGCCAGGCATAAGGGGCCTCCGTCCGCCAATTCTCGGGCCACCAATTCTCGGGATGTTCCCTATCGATCGCGCGCATCGGCCAGTCGGCCCCGGCTTGGCGTTGCCCGAGTTCAAACACATGCCGATCGCCGACCAAAATAACGTCCGCGAGATCGGTTAGATCGGGCATCGCCAAGAGCTTGGCGATCAGTTCCGGGCCAATCCCGGCCGGGTCGCCGTGCGTGATAGCTATGCGTGGTTTTATATTCAAGTTCCCGCCCCTAGTGTGATCGTCATAGCTTCGTGGCGGAAAACCGCGTACCCGTCACGTATTCGACTTGCCGTCCCGGATCGGATGACCGGCCGGACTTGCGGCTAATACCAAGTCTCGATGATAATGACCCGTAGAGATCGCGCGGGCGATCCGCCGGGCAGGAGGGGAGCCGCAGGCGATGTGGGTCATCGGCAAGGCTTCCCGACGCCCCCGGCGGTTCGCCCGCGCGACCGCAGGCGGCTTCCCAAGGGTTTCGGGCGGCGTCGCGCGTGGCTGCCGATGTGCCGCATCGCTGCGCCACGCGCTCCTAGCCGAAAACCTTGGGAAGTCGTCTCTATGGGCCATTATCATCGAGACTTGGTATTGATGGCCGACGGCACGCCAGCCGCCTTGGCTTCCGAAACCAGATAATCGCGGCCGCGGACCATGTCGTCCAAGGTGCCGAACCCGTTCGTGTAGTGGCCTTGATAGCCCATGCCTTCCAGCCGGGTGAACAGGGCCCGGAAGTCGATACTGCCTTCGCCGGGAAACATGTGGTGCTCCTTGTCGCCCAAATTGTCGGCAACGCGGACCTCGCGCATGCGATCGACGCCGAACGCATCGAGGAAACCATCGATCCCCTCGGGCACCAGGGTCGCGTGGTTGATGGTGAACGTCCAATGGAGATTGGGCGAGGTTAAATTCTCGAAATAGAACGCGCATTCCTCGACGGTATAACCGAGATAGTTGACTTCCGCGTCCTCGGGCTCGCGATTCATGTTTTCCAAAAGCAGATGGACGTCTTTTTCCTCCGCATAGGCGGAGGCCCACTGCAATCGCTCCAGGCTCGCCTGTTTGCGCTGCTCGTAGTCGGCGGTGAAGTGGAAGCCCGCATGAACGACGATCCATTCGGCGTCGAGGCGGTTCGCCATGTCGATGTAGGCGCGCAGGTACTGATCGGCGGCCTGGCGAAAGAAATTGCTGTATTCCGCCATGTTCACGCCGGACAGGGTATGAAGGCCCAGGTGGATGCCGTTTTCTTTACACTTAGCCTTGACCGCCTCGCAACGTGCGTCGTCGAAAAGCTCGATGGCGTTGGCGCCGCTGTCGAGTTGGATATCGATGAAATACACCTCGTTTTTAGCCGCCCAATCGATTCCGTCTTCCAACTTCGCGCGGCGCCCGATGTCGACGCCGATGCGGTCCTTAAGGTTACTGGGCATACCATCCCTCCCCGGGGTGCGATCAGAATTGCAATGCTGGCCGACATTTTTATTTTTGGCATACAATTTGACATGACGTCAACGGAATACCAGCCCACTGGCTTTTGATCTCCATACTCTTTTTCTTTTTAATGCTTTTAAAACAATTGGATATCATTCCAAAAATGGAATTCGTATGCCAAACCCTGCGCTCAATTAAATTGTATTTTCCAGTTTTTTTGCATGCCATAGTGCGGTATGAATGTGGCACCCAGGGCCCGGTTGCAGGATGGACAAGATGGCGGAAAAGCATCGGGAACGCGCTCCCTCGGCCGATACCTTCGATACCCGGCAGGACACGGAGCCGGACAATATCTCTAGACTGCCGTTGACCGGTCAGGTCGCCACAACCATCCGCGACATGATCGTCCAGGACAGGCTCAAACCCGGCGAGCGGATTCGCGAACGTCAGTTGTCGAAAGAACTGAACGTATCCCGGACTCCCTTGCGCGAGGCGCTGAAAATCCTCGCAGGCGAGCGCCTGGTGGACATCTTGCCAAATCGCGGCGCCGTGGTCGCGGACCCGGCGCCAGAGGAGGTGCGGGAATTGTTACAAGTCCTTGGCGCCCTCGAGGCGCTAGGCGGACACCTTGCAACGGAATGCGCAACCGACCAAGAGATCGCGGAAATTCGAGCTTTGCACTTCGAAATGCTGGCGGCCTATAGCCGAAAGGACCGGCTAGCCTATTTCAAGCTCAATCAAAAGATCCACAAGAGCATCGTCGCCGCCAGCCGGAATGCGGTACTGATCGAAGCACACGACCAGTTCAACGCCCGTGTTTATCGAGTCCGGTACCGTTCCAACCAGCGAAACGCATTGTGGCATGAAGCCGTACACCAGCATGAAACGATCATTGAGGCGCTGGAATCGCGCGACGGCACGTTGTTGGCACGGCGCCTGTCCAGCCATCTCGGGAACACATGGACCAAGGTCAGCGCCGAAGACTATCCCGACAGTCCAATGGAAAACACCGACAGCGTGGCCGGCGACGACGGTTCCCGCGGGTGACGGCGGCTTCAAGGTGAAGGCGGCTTCAGTCGGTAATGGTAGCGGAAAACCGAACGGCCGCATCGCTCCGAAATTTGGATTTTTTGTATGCCATAGCCGCAATCCAGTCTCATTGACGGCACAAAAGGCGGCGACGATAAATCCGTGGGAAAAATCTTATTCTAAGATGATTTTCCGACAATCATCTTAACAATCTGAAATTAAACATAATTTTTCCGACCGCGCCGAACATTCCGCGGCACGCTGCCCGGCGAGTTCGGGTTCCGTTGTTTTGGTATACCATTATTTGTTGACCGAACGACGATCTTCCGCCAGTCTGCCTTGGAGTAAAAAGAAGGGTTATCTTCAATCCCAATTGGATACAAACGTCAAATTGTCATAGGGGAGGTAGATTCGATGACAATCAGCCCGACGCGCAAGAGCGTCATTATGCTTACCGCCATTACCGCCGGTCTTGGTTTCGTGGCGCTCACGAGTGCCGGCACCCAAGCGGCCGAAAAACCCGCCATTGAGGTTATCACCCACGCGGGCGCCGGCGGCGGCACCGACGTCAACTCGCGGATGATGATGCTGCGTAGCCGCCGGACGCTGAAACAAGACATGGTCGTGGTGAACAAGCGTGGCGGCGGCGGCGCCGCGGCGATGAACTACTTCATGAGCCGGCCGGCCGACGGCAACACGATATTGACCTTCACGGTCGGTCACGCCATCACCATGAGTAAGGGCAAAACCAAGCTCAAGGTCGAGGATTTGGCACCGCTTGCCCGCGGCACCAACGATCCGCAGATCCTGATGGTCAGCTGCAAGGCCAGCCCCTACAAGACGCCGGAGGATTTCGTCGCGGGCATGAAGAACGGCGACCAGCTGAAGTTCGGCGGCACCCAGACCGGGACTATCGACCATATTACGGTGTTCCTCTGGGCCAAACGCCTCGGCGTGCCGATGCCGACTTACATTCCCTTCAAGGGCGGCGGAGAACTGGCGACGCAACTGGTCGCGGGCTCGGTCGACGTCGGAACGCTCAATCTGTCCGAGGCCGCGGCCCCGGTCGACGCCGGCGATATCTGTCCCCTGGTGATTCTGGCCGAAGCCGGCATGGCGCCGATTCCGCAAGCAAAGACCGCAAAGGCGCTGGGAATCGACCTTGTGCTCTCGACCACGCGCGGCTTCGTGACCCACGCCGCCGTGGACCCGGCGCGCCGCGCCGAGCTTGAGAAGGGCATGATGAAGGCGATGGACCATTCGATGTATCAGGCCTATCTCGCGAACTCCGGCCTCGACGCGACCTCGCCGCAGCCCTCGGGCCCATGGGGCGAGCAGATCAAGGCCATGGTCGGCGAGTTCGGCCCGGCACTCAAGGAAATGGGTCTGGTCCAGTAGACCTCGTTTCAACGCAAGGAGACGGTGCTTCCTTCGGGGAGCACCGCTCGCGCCGGCCATGCCCTATCTGGTAATCCCGGGGGTCATCATGGCCTTTTCCCTGGCCGTGATTTGGGCCGCCCTGCAACTCGATCTGTCACCGCCGATGATCGTCGGCGACAGCCTGCAGCCACGGGTCTTCCCGATACTCCTGATGGTGATCAACCTGGTGCTGGCGGCGCTTCTCGCCATTCAGTACCGGAAAAAACCTCCAAAAAAAATCGAGCGGGACGGTCTCCACACCTGGGGCACGGTCGCGCTCTTCGTGATTTTCTACCCGCTTACGGTCTATCTCGACATGCTGATCGCGATCGCGGTGGTCATGTTCGTTATGTGCCTGTTGTGGGGTGAGCGGCGGATTCATGTCGCGGGCGCGGTGGCACTGGTCACGCCGGCCGCCATCTTCTTTCTGTTCGACATGGTCCTGAGAATACGCTTCCCGCGCGGCCTACTGACCAACTGGTATTACCAGTAAGCGGTGGTGCCATGATCGAAGCGCTACAAGCGATGGGGTCGGTTATTCTCGATCCCTATCTCGTTTTTCTTATTCTAGTCACCACGATTCTGGGCGTGATCATCGGTGTGCTCCCGGGTCTCGGCGCGACGACCGGCGCGGCCCTGTTGCTGCCGTTCACCCTAACCATGGAGCCGGTACACGCGATCGCCGTGCTGGCGACGATTTACGTGTCCGCCACCTTCGCCGGTTCGATAACCGCGATTTTGATCAACACGCCCGGGACCGCCGCCGCGGCCGCGACGACTTTCGACGGCTATCCTCTCGCGCAGCGTGGCGAGGCGGGCCGCGCATTGGGGATCGCCGTGGTTTCGAGCACGATCGGCGGCGTGTTCTCCGTGATCGTCCTCTGCATCGCGGCCCCGATGCTGGCGCGGGTCGCTTACGAGTTTCGTCCACCCGAATATTTCGCTCTCGCCCTCTTCGGCCTCTCGATGCTCGCCTCGATCAGCGCCGGCGGCACGGTGAGGAATCTGATCGGCGGTACCTTCGGGGTGTGGCTGGCGACGATCGGCGCCGAACCCACCACCGGGATCGAGCGGTTCATGTTCGGCAACTACGAACTCTACGAGGGGCTATCCTTCGTGCCGGTATTTATCGGGCTTTTCGCGATGTCGGAATTGCTCGTGCAATCGAAACGGGTCAATCAGGTGGTCGACGCGATCGGTCTGAAAGCGGTGAAACTGCCTTCGCGAGACGACTACAAACGGATATGGAAGACCGTCGTCCGCTCCTGCGGGATCGGGACTTTTATCGGAGTGCTTCCGGCCGAAGGGGCGACCATCGCCTCCATGATCGGTTATGCCGAGGCGCGCAGATGGTCGAAGAACAA
>CAXMQD010000021.1:0-9784 GCA_964194965.1 uncultured Acidimicrobiia bacterium
CTGCTCTACGCCAAGGAGGTCCCGGCCACGGGCGGCGACACCCTGTTCGCCAACATGTACCTAGCCTATGAAAGCCTCTCGCCCGGCCTGCGCCGGCTGCTCGACGGGCTGAGCGCGGTCAACAGCGCCGGCAAGAACAAAGAGACTCTTCGCGGCGACCACCTGGCCAGCGGCGCCATGGCCGGCACCGCCGCCGACCCGCGCGGACTTCAGGCCGAGCACCCGGTGGTGCGCCGCCACCCGGTCACCGGGCGCAAGGCGCTCTACGTCAACCGGGCTCATACCCTGCGATTTTCGGATATGACCGAGGCCGAGAGCGCGGGCCTGCTTGGCTTCCTATTCGAGCACGCCGCGCGCGAGGACTTTACCTGCCGGTTCCGCTGGCGGGTCGGTTCCTTGGCGCTGTGGGACAACCGCTGCACCCAGCACTACCCGCTCAACGACTATCACGGCCAACGCCGGGTCATGCACCGGGTCACCATCGCGGGCGATCGGCCCGCCTAAATCCAAGAATCGAAAGCCTATATCGCTGTCCGGAATCGTCTGGAAAAGCGTTGACAGCCGGGGCCGGAACGCTATAGTCCGCGCCGTCGGCGGCCGGGCCTAAACCCTGCGGCCCCTTTGATTTTGCCATAATTCTTCGAAAAATAGGCGCTCATGTTCGCAGTCATCAAAACCGGCGGCAAGCAATACAAGGTTGCCCCCAACGACGTCCTCCGGGTCGAGAAACTCGCCGGCGAGCCCGGCGATCTGATCGAATTTGGCGCGGTGCTTGCTATCGGCGGCGAAACCGGCGTGACCCTGGGCGCGCCGCTCGTCGAAGGCGCCATGGTCGCTGCCGAGGTGGTCGAGCAGGGCCGCGCCGACAAGATCATCGTGTTCAAGAAAAAGCGCCGCAAGAACCACCGGCGGCGCAACGGCCACCGCCAGCACGAGACCGTGCTGCGGGTGACCGAGATTCTGACCGACGGCAAGAAGCCCAGCAAGGCCGCCAGCAAGGCAAAGGTCGCCAGTAAGGCCAAGGCCGAACCGACGCCAGAGGCGGAGGCGGCCCCGGCCGCTAAGGCGGCGCCGAAGAAAGCGGCTGCCAAAAAAGCGCCGGCCGAAAAAGCCCCTGCCAAGAAGGCCGCCCCAAAAAAGGCCGCGGCCAAAAAAGCGCCGGCTAAAAAGGCCGCCAAGAAAGCGGCGAAGAAAGAGGCGAAGAAAGAGGAGTAACGCGCCATGGCTCATAAGAAAGCAGGCGGGTCGTCACGCAACGGCCGCGATTCGGCGGGCCGGCGCCTGGGTGTCAAGTTGTTCGGCGGCGAGACCGCCAAGGCCGGCAACATTATCGTGCGCCAGCGCGGCACCAAGTTTCACCCCGGGCCGAACGTCGGCATAGGCAAGGACCACACCCTCTTCGCGCTTACCGGCGGGACCATCAGCTTCGCCCGGAAAGCGGGCGGTCGGACCTACGTTATGGTGCAGCCCGGCGCGCCGACGCCGCCGGCTGAATAGCTTCGGAAGCGGGCCGCTTTCGAAAGCGAGGCACCCGCTCCCATACAGACTGTCGCGAGGGAAACGGGTGCCGTTTCCCTCGTTTTCGTTTGGGGCTCCGGAAACCAATACCAATGACCTTTAGCATAACCACAGCGAGGCTGCGACTGCGCCCGATCCGGCGCAAAGATGCGGCGCGCGTGCAGGAACTGTGCGGCAACTGGAACGTGGCGCGCATGCTCTCGCGCGTGCCCTATCCCAGCCCGCTCGAGGTGGCCGAGACTTGGACCCGGGCGCAGGCTTCGGCCTGGGACAAGGGCCTGGCCTACAATTTCGCAATCGAGTATCGGGATGAATTGGTCGGCGTGGTCGGCGTTTCGCGCCGCGATGACGGGGGCCACGAGATCGGCTACTGGCTGGGCGAGCTCTGGTGGGGCCAGGGCCTGATGACCGAGGCGGTCGCCCGGGCCGTCGAATTTGCGCGCGCCGAGCTGGGCCTCGACCGGCTGCGCTCGGACTATTTCGCCGACAATCCGGCTTCGGGGCGGATCCAGGAGAAGTGCGGCTTCCGGATTACCGGGCGCGGGCGCCTGATTTCCCAGTCGCGCGGCTGCGAGGTCGACGCCGTGTTCACCGAACTCGACCTTTCGGGCGCGGGTACGGGCAGGGCTATGCGATGAGACGGATCACCATCATCGGCAATGCCGGCGGCGGAAAGTCCACCTTGGCGGCGCGCCTGGCTGATATCCTCGATCTGCCGCACTACCCGCTCGATCATATCCAGTGGCAGGCGGGCTGGACGCCGACGCCGGCCAACGAGTTCGACCGCAAGCACCGGGAACTGCTGCGCCGAGACAGCTGGGTCATCGATGGCTTCGGCGGCATGGCCGATATCGAGGAGCGCCTGAACGCCGCGGATACGGTCCTCTTCATCGACCTGCCGCTGTGGCGCCATTACTGGTGGGCGCTCAAGCGGCAGGCCAAGTCCCTGTTCCGCCCGGACCCGCACGCGCCCCGGGACTGCTCCCTGCTCGTGGTGACCTGGCCGCTGTTCCGAATGATTTGGGATATCCACCGCAACCATCGGCCCAGAGTCGCGGCGCTGCTCACCTCCCTTGACGGCGAGACGCAGGTTGTCAGGTTGGACTCACCGAGCGCCATGGAGGCCTATCTCGAAACAGCGGGCGCGCGGCGTGCCGCGGTGGCCGCATCATGAAGTTCCTCGACGAAGCCAAGGTATTCATCAAGAGCGGCAATGGCGGCGCCGGCTGTATGTCTTTCCGGCGCGAGAAGTACATCGAGTTCGGCGGCCCGAACGGCGCCAACGGCGGTCACGGCGGCAGCGTAATCGTCGAGGCGGTGCCGGGGCTCAACACGCTGATCGATTTTCGCTACCGCCAACACTTCAAGGCCGCCACCGGCGCCCACGGCCGCGGCAAGGACATGACCGGCGCCGCCGGGGCCGACCTGATCGTCGGAGTTCCAGCCGGCACCCAGGTACTTAGCGAGGACAAGAGTGTCGTGCTGGCCGATCTGACGGCGATCGGGCAGCGGGCGGTGCTGGCCGAGGGTGGCGACGGTGGCTACGGCAATGCCCACTACAAATCGTCGACCAACCGGGCGCCGCGGCGCGCCGACCCGGGTTGGCCGGGCCACGAGCTCTGGATTTGGTTGCGGCTCAAGCTGATCGCCGACGCCGGCCTGACCGGCCTGCCCAACGCCGGTAAATCGACTTTTCTGGCCGCGGTCTCGCGCGCCCGCCCCAAGGTCGCCGACTATCCCTTCACCACGCTGCATCCGGTGCTCGGCGTGGTGCTATCCGACGGCGCCGAGTTCGTGCTCGCCGACATTCCCGGGCTGATCGAAGGCGCGCACGAGGGGGCCGGGTTGGGCGCCCGATTCCTGGGCCACATCGAGCGTTGTGGCGTGCTGCTACACCTGGTCGATGGCACTGGCGACGACCTGGCCGGGGCCTATCGAACGGTGCGCGCCGAGCTCGAGGCTTACGGCGCGGACTTGGCCGGCAAGGCCGAGATACTCGTCCTCAATAAGATCGACGCGCTGGATGACGAACTCATCGAGGCCCAGGCCGCCGAACTGGCCGCCGCCGCCGGCCGCCAGCCCAGGGAGATTATGTGCATCTCGGGCGCGACCGGCGCCGGCGTGCCGGAGCTGCTGCGCGCGCTGGCGGTCCGGATCGCGGCCTGGCGCGAGGCCCAGGGGCTGAGCCCGGCCAAGGGGAGCGCCGAAGTCCAACCCTGGGAGGCTACACAATGAGCGCGCGCCGCCCATACGGCCTCGCCGACGCTAAGCGCATCGTGATCAAGATCGGCTCGGTGTTGCTGGTCGAACAGGCGACGGGCACGATCCACCGTACCTGGCTGAACGCGCTCGCCGACGATATCGCCGGACTGGTTCGGGGCGGCTCGGAAATCGTCCTGGTGTCCTCGGGCGCGATCGCGGTCGGGCGCCGCCATCTGGGGCTGACCCGGGGCACGCTGAAGCTCGAGGAGAGCCAGGCCGCCGCCGCGACCGGGCAGATCCGTCTGGCCCACGCCTATCAGGAAACCCTCGCCCGGCACGACATCACCGTGGCCCAGGTGCTTCTGACCTTGGACGACACCGAAGAGCGGCGCCGCCACCTCAACGCGCGCAGCACGCTAACCACGCTCCTGCGTCTGGGCACGGTCCCGGTGATCAACGAAAACGATACCGTCGCCACCAGCGAAATCCGCTTTGGCGACAACGATCGCCTGGCCGCGCGCGTCGCCGCCATGATGAGCGCCGACGCCCTGGTGCTGCTGTCCGATATCGACGGCCTCTACTCCGCCGACCCCAAGGTCGATCCGGACGCCAAATTTATCGCCGAGGTATCCGCGATAACTCCCGAGATCGAGGCCATGGCCGGGCGCGCCCAGCCGGGCCACAGCTCCGGCGGCATGGTCACCAAGCTGGCCGCCGCGCGGATTGCGGTCGGCGCCGGCTGCCGCATGGTGATCGCCGACGGCCGCGAACTCCATCCCCTGGCCGCGATCCAAAACGGTGCGCGCGCCACCTGGTTCCTGTCCCAGGTCGAGCCGCGTACCGCGCGCAAGCGCTACATCGCGGCCAGCTTGAGGCCGGCCGGCACCCTGATTCTGGACGAGGGCGCGCGGCGGGCGCTGGGCTCCGGCAAGAGTCTGCTGCCCGCGGGCGTAACCGCGATCGAGGGCGCGTTTCAGCGCGGCGACGCGGTCGTCTTGCGCGGCCTCGACGGCGCCGAGATCGCGCGCGGCCTGAGCGCCTATTCGGCCGCCGACGCACGCCGCATCATCGGCCACAAGAGCCGTGAAATCGAAGCCATCCTGGGCTACCGTGGACGCGAGGAGCTGGTCCACAGGGACGACATGGTATTAAGCTGAGGCCAAGAGCCCCCGATACGAGGCCCTGGTATGCGGCCCCGAATTACGGCCCCGAATTACGGCCCCTGGGGGCTCCGAAGAAGGGATAACGTCATGAATGCGGATACAGCGGTCCTGGGCGCCGCGGCGGCGGATAGGGCCGAGAGCCAAGACCAAAATGGCCTGCGCGCCGAAATGGAGCGCCTGGGGCGCGCGGCGCGCGCCGCCGCCGCCGAGCTGGCCCATGCCGATCCCGGAACCAAGACGCTCGCGCTGGAAGCCGCCGCCGAGATCCTGCGCCACCGCGTGGCCGACCTCCTGACCGCCAACGCCAGGGACATGGAGGCGGCCCGCGCCAAGGGACTGAGCGACGCCATGCTCGACCGACTGGCACTGACTCCGGCGCGGGTCGAGGCCATGGCCGAGGGCCTGGAGGCGGTCGCCCGCTTCCCCGATCCGGTCGGGCGCATTCTGGCCGAGTGGGAACGCCCCAACGGCCTCAAGATCGCGCGCGTCTCGGTGCCGCTCGGGGTCATCGGAATCATCTACGAGAGCCGCCCCAACGTGACCGCGGATGCGGGCGCATTGTGCCTCAAGTCGGGCAACGCGGCGATCCTGCGTGGCGGTTCGGAGAGCTTCCATTCCTCC
This sequence comes from uncultured Acidimicrobiia bacterium, assembly GCA_964194965.1. Lineage (GTDB taxonomy): Bacteria > Pseudomonadota > Alphaproteobacteria > Kiloniellales > J153 > JACZVL01. The sequence goes on from CAXMQD010000021.1 coordinate 5,505, forward strand.
GGCGCGATCCTGGAGTGCCTGCAGGCGGGCCTGCGCGAGGCCGGCCTGCCCGAGGCCGCGATCCAGAAGGTTCCGACCACGGACCGGGAGGCGGTCGGTATTCTGCTCACGATGAACGACACCGTGGACATCATCGTGCCGCGTGGTGGCCGTGGCCTGATCGAACGGGTTCAGAACGAGAGCCGGATTCCGGTGATCGCCCATCTGGAGGGCCTGTGCCACACCTACATCCACGCCACCGCCGATCCGGAGATGGCCCGCGAGATCGCGGTCAACGCCAAGATGCGGCGCACTGGCGTCTGTGGCGCGACCGAGACCCTGCTGATCGACCGGGTCATCGCCGAAGCTCAGCTCGGCCCGATCCTGGACGCGCTGATCGCCGCCGGCTGCGAGATTCGCGGCGACGAGACCACGTGCCGGATCGAGCCGCGCGCGGTGCCCGCCGTGGCCGACGATTGGGACACCGAGTACCTGGACGCGATTCTCGCGGTCAAGGTGGTGGATGAGCTGGATTCGGCGATCGCGCACATCAACCGTCACGGCTCGCACCATACTGAGGCCATCGTCACCTCGGACGCGGCCGCCGCCGAGGCTTTCCTCAACCGCGTCGACGCGGCCATCGTGCTGCACAACGCCTCGACCCAATACGCCGACGGCGGCGAGTTCGGCATGGGCGCGGAGATCGGCATCTCCACCGGGCGCCTGCACGCGCGCGGGCCCGTGGGCGTCGAGCAGCTGACCATCTACAAGTACGTGGTCCGCGGCGCCGGCCAGGTCCGGCCCTAGACCCTTGCCTCACAGCCACAGCCGCTCCCGCCTCGCCGCGGCGCTGGGTGGGCGGCTGCCGGGGCCCGGGCGGCGCATCGGGCTGCTCGGCGGTTCGTTCAACCCGGCGCACCGGGGCCATCTGGAAATCAGCCGCACGGCGCTCAAACGCCTCGGCCTCGACCAGGTCTGGTGGCTGGTTTCGCCCCAGAATCCGCTCAAGCCCGAGCGCGGCATGGCGCCGCTCGGCCAACGCCTGACCGGGGCGCGGCGCCTGGCCCGCGACCCGCGGGTTCGGGTCAGTGCCTTGGAGAGCTTGCTCGGCACGGCCTACACCGCCGATACCGTGACCGCGCTCGCGCGCTGCTTCCCGCGCTGCCGCTTCGTTTGGCTGATGGGCGCGGACAACTTGGTTCAAATTTCGAGGTGGAAGGACTGGGAGATCATATTCCGCACCCTGCCCGTTGCGGTTTTCGACCGGCCTTCCTATTCTCTAGGGGCGCTGGCCGCCACGGCGGCGCGGCGCTTCGCCGGCCAACGCCTGCCCGAGGCGGCGGCGCGCGGTCTGGCGGAGCGGACGCCGCCGGCCTGGGTGTTCGTCCATCAACGGCTGAATCCCCAGTCCTCGACCCGGATCAGGGCGGGGCGGGCAAATGTGGCCAAGAACTGATGGCGGATGCGCCATCGACACGGACCAACCAACGAGGTGAGACCATAGCACGACAGACAAAGGCCCAGACGGTGGCCAAAAAGGCCGTCAAGAAGGTCGCGAAGAAGACCCCAAGGAAGGCCGCGAAGAAGGCCGCCAAAAAGGCCGCCAAGAGAACCCGGGCCAACGACCCGGAGCTGCTCGCCCGGAGCCGGGAGTTGCTCGCGCTGGTTCAGGCCTCCCTCGACGACGACAAGGCCGAGGAAGTCGCCGTCATCGAACTCGCCGGGAAATCCGACATCGCCGATTTCATGGTCGTCGCAAGCGGACGCTCGAGCCGCCAGGTCGGGGCCATGGCCCAACATCTGCGCGAGAAGCTCAAGGGCGCCGGCGTCACGGGCATCTCGGTGGAAGGCGCGGCGCGCGCCGACTGGGTGCTGATCGACGGCGGCGACATCATCGTGCATCTGTTCCGCCCCGAGGTCCGGGCTTTCTACGCCCTCGAGAAGATGTGGGGCGAGGAGTTTTCGGCGGAGCGGGAGAGCGTGGCGGGCAGCTCCGGCTGAATGGTGCCCGGGAGGGGCGGGGCGACACCATGCGCATGACGCTGATCGCGGTCGGCCGCGCCAAGCCGGGCCCGCACCGGGACCTCTTCGAGCACTACGCCGAGCGCCTCGGCCACGGCCTCTTGGGCGGATTGCGTCTCAAGGAGGTCGAGGAGCGCCGGCCGCTCCCGCCCGTGGAACTCAAACGGCGCGAGGCCGAACTCCTGCTCGGCGCCCGGCCCAAGGACGCGCGCCTGGTCGCCCTCGACGAGCGCGGCAAGACCGTCGCCAGCGGCGATTTCGCGGCCTTGCTCGGGCGCTGGCGCGACGACGGCGTGGGCGACTTGGCCTTCGCCATCGGCGGCGCCGGTGGCCTCGATGCGAGCGTGCGCGAGGCCGCGGCGCTGACCCTCGCTCTCGGCCCCATGACCTGGCCGCACCTTCTGACCCGCGCGCTCTTGGCCGAGCAACTCTACCGCGCCCAGTCGATCCTCACCGGCCACCCCTATCACCGGGAGTAGGGGCGCGCGCGGATTCACGGAACCATTGATTTTATGCCGCCTCGACCCCTGAGGTCCGCGGCTTGGCGGCGCGGAAATTCGCGACTTTGATTTTTCGGGCGCGGCCTCGATTTTTCCAAAGATCATACTGCATCTGCTGCTGGAGCCAGCTTTCCGGGCTTCCGCCGAACCCCTTGGAAAGCCGGATCGCCATTTCGGTCGAGATCCCGGTCCTGCCGTTCAACAGTTCGGACAGCGCCTTCCGGCTGACCCCGAGGCCCTTGGCCGCCGCGGTCACGGAAAGGCCCAAGGGTTCGATGCAAAGTTCGCGGATGACCTCTCCGGGGTGCGGCGGGTTGTGCATGGTCATGGTCATTTATCCGCGCTCCGTCATCATTTCAAAACCTCAGTGATAGTCCGCCAGATCGACGTCGCAAGCGTCTTCACTGTCGAACCTGAACGTAATTCGCCAGTTACCGCTTACGGTCACCGCCCAATGCCCTTTCAAGGCTCCCCGTAACCGGTGAAGACTCAGGCCTGGCAAATCCATATCGTCGGGCCTTTTCGCAGCGTTTAGCCGAGCTAAAATTGCGCGGACTCGTTTGCGCCACGGGGGATGTATGCCCTTTGCCTGGCCTTTCTCGAAGAATCCCCTTAGGCTTCTGTGCCTGAAGCTTCGTATCATTCGGCGCTAAGTGTAACCTGACACGTTATAGGTGTCAATCATGCGAAATTACCCACCCAAGCGCCGCACGGGTGGACCACGAACCGGCGATCCGACTCCACTGGGCGCTCTGGACACTGGAAGTTGACCTTCCGGAAAGAGGTGGATTTGGGGGAGCGCGTAAGTCCGCTATGATGACGCGCGTACCGATTCGCGCCGTTTTTTCACTGCGATGGGATGTTCGCCGCCGTGGCCGTCACCGGGCGGGCCGTTCTCAAGGCCCTGATCGCGTCGTTTTCGGTCTATTTGCTGCCGGTGTTCACGGTGCACATTTTCTATTTTTGGGGCTGGGCCATCGGGGCCGAGCTCCTGGCCGGGAAGAGCGGCCGCGAACCTGCTTGGCTGGCCGCCGACGCCGCGCTCGCGTTCGGGCTCCAGGCCGGCGCATTCCTGCTGTTCCTGTGGATTTTCTCGGGCCGGGCCTGGCGCTGGTTCGCCCTGGTGGCGGCGGTGCCGGCCTTCGAAGTCGCGCTGACCTGGGCCTACCTCCTCGCGATCCCGGGCATCTTTCTAATCGAAGCCGAGACCGCCACGGAGACCGGCGACTGGCCGATTGCCTGCCGGATCGAGGACGCGACGCTGCTTCCGGTGCGCGCGCCCGCCTATCCCGACCTGGCCCGCGCGCAGGAAGCCTGGGTCGGCTCGGCCACCGCGCCCGGAAGCTGGCGGCGCATGACCGGCACGGATTGTCGGCTCGAGGAAACCGCCCACCGCCGGCCGTCCGAACGCGGTAGCTTGATCGCCGTGGCCGCCGGTGGCGCCGCCCTCTTTACCGCCCACGGCGGCGATCCGCCGGTCAGTCGATACTGGCACCTGGACCCGGTCAGCGGCGCGGCGGCCGAGCTGACCGCGCCCGAAGCCGCAAAATATTGGAAGCTGACCCTGTCGCGCGACGGCCAGGCGGTGGGTTGGATCGAGAGCGAGCGCCGCGGCCAGCACTGGGAACGGCGGCTCAAGACCCGCGCGGTCGCGACCGGCCGGGAACGCTCGGTGGTGCTATCCGGTCTCGACCGCGGCCAGCCGGAGATCCTGGCCCTCGACGGTTTCGAGGGCGGCGTGACGATCGCGCTCTATCCGGGCAAGGTGCTGGCCTTCGA